>JACRNA010000001.1 GCA_016219445.1 Candidatus Amesbacteria bacterium | reverse complement strand
TAAACAGACCTTTCTTTTTCCACAAAAAATACACTTTCTACCGAGGTAAAAAGATGTCAGACGTTTTTGAGACGATGTTTTGATCATAACCATGGGCTAATTATACCCTCTGATGGTTACGAATCTAACTAATTACCTAATTTTAAATTGCGGAATTTGGATGAAGATTTAAATGAATCAAGAGGACATGTGATACATTTGGTTTATGAAGTGTGGATAAAAAAACAAGATGTGGCCGAAGATGAAAATAAGATGTTTTATTTTGAACCACCAAAAGATATGATCCCAACTCACAGAAGAATATTTTTGAATTTAAGTTGACAACCTTGTATTTAAAGCATACAATGTTTGTATGGATACAATAACTATAAATATTTCAATGCCGAAGGGCTTGTACGTCCAGGCTAAGGCCGAGTCTAAAAAATATCACTACAATTCTGTGAGTGAGTTGATTCGTGATTCTATGCGTTGGTGGATGAATGACAATTTAACCAGAAATGGGTTCACTCCTCAATTTGAAAGTATGGTGTTGAGGAGAGAAAAACAACCATTAAAAAATGATATAGTATGGGATGGAAATGGTTCTTTTACCGACTTTGTTTTAAGAGAAGGTAAAAAGAAATATGATTCGATACCGAACCTAAAAGAGCTATTGGCAGAGTCTCCAGATTTGATGGAGGAGATAGAACGGCGTATCAAGTGGTTTAGTAAGAATCCCGGCGACACGCGGTTGGTTAATCATGATTTAAAAAAGAAAATGCTTGGCCAATGGGCGTTTTCGATAACTGATGATATTAGAATTATTTATATTTGGTTAGGTAAAAACGAAGTTCGGTTTTTGGCTATTGGCGGTCACAGCAAAGTTTATAAATAAAAATTACTGTCTTAATTGTCTTTCTATTTCTGCTTCTATCTTTGAAGTATTTATTTCCCGTAGCATTTTTTTGACGTCGGGATCCAGAGGTGTGTCAGGAAAGTTTTTGACATAAATTTCTGATACTAGCTTGAGGACTTTGGTAATTTCGCGCTCGGCAATTTCATTGACTTGGAGATGAATTTCTTCGCGAAGCGAATCAATCTGGGCTTGTCTATTTTGGCTCATCAAAACAAAAATAGACAAAAATATTGCTTCCAAGGAAACCACCATGGTCAAAAATTGATATGGGTACGGATCCCATTTATCAAATGCCATCCACAAACCAAAAATAATGACGTGAATTATAAAAAAAGTAAAACTGCCAGCTTTACTATTGATAGTGTCAGCTATTTTTTGAGCAGTAGTTCGGCTTTTGAGAAGTTTAGCTTCAAATGATTTGATCGCGGGCATCTGTCCAGTCTAACAAATTGTGATAAAATTTCCAAGTCATGATTAGGAAAAAGGGATTATATATTGTATTTGAAGGGTTAGTGGGATGTGGAAAAAGCACGCAGAGTAAATTATTAGTCGAAAAACTTAAAAAAAGATTTCCCAAACGAAAAATAATTTGGACAAGAGAGCCGGGTGGCACAGATATTGCTGAAGCAATTAGAAAAGTAGCGCAGGGCACTGAGTATAAGGAGAAAATGAATTACGTTTGCGAGCAATATTTATATGCTGCCTCAAGGGCACAAACTCTGAGAACTATCGTCAAACCAATATTAGATAAGGGAGGAATAGTCGTGTCTGATAGATCATTCTTTACAAGTCTCGCTAACCAAGGTTTCGGCAGAAATCTCGGTCTTTCAACAGTCTTAAAAATAAATAATAAGGCGGTGAGTGATATGTGGCCAAACTTAGTATTATATTTAGAGACTAATATTAGAGATGCCTTGAACAGAACTTATGACAAGTCTGGTGATAAGTTTGAAAAATTAGGTTTTTCATTTTATAAAAAAGTAAAACATGGATATTCTTATCTAGCCAAAAAATATCCCAAGATCGTAAAAACTGTGGATGGGACTGGTACAATAGAAGAAGTTAGTGAGAGAATCGACAAAATATGGACAAAGTATTTGAATTGATAAAAAGAGAAACTAAGAGACAGAATGAGACTCTGCAGATGATTCCGTCCGAAAACTACGCGAGTGCCGATGTCCGAAAGGCGATGGGAAGTATTTTTGAAAATAAATATGCCGAGGGATATCCGGGAAAGAGATATTATCAGGGAAATATCGTGGTGGATGAGCTGGAAAGATTGTGCCAAGAGCGGGTCAAGAAATTGTTTGGTGTGCCACATGTCAATGTCCAACCACTTTCTGGCGCCCCAGCCAACTTAGCAATAATAAAAGGTTTACAAGAGTCGGAAAAAAACATCCAGCTATCGCAAATTCTATCAATGGGTGGACACTTGTCGATGGGTCAAAGTGTCAGTGTCACCAATATTGTTATGCCAGCAGTTCATTATGGTTTGACAGCAGATGGTGAAATAAATTGGAGAGAACTGGAAGAATTGGCGATAAAGCATAAACCCAAAATTATTTGGGCCGGCGGAACCGCCTACACCAGAATTTTTCAGTGGAAGAAGTATGCTGAGATAGCAGACAAGGTTGGCGCATATTTTGTGGCCGATATTTCACACATTGGGGGACTGGTCGCAGGAGGAGCACATCCGTCACCTGTCCCATATGCCCATATTGTAATGACCACCACCCACAAGACTTTGCGAGGACCGAGGGGAGCTATTATTATGGTAACCAAACGGGGTCTGCAAAAAAATTCGGATCTAGACAAACTTATTGATTCAGCCGTATTTCCCGGAGTCCAAGGCGGGCCACATATGGAAACTATTGCCGGAGTGGCAGTTTGTCTTGCAGAAGCAAATACGCAAAAGTTCAAAAAATATTCTGCCCAAATAGTCAAAAATGCCAAAATACTGGCTAATGAATTAAGAATTATGAATTATGAATTGATCGGTGATGGAACAGAAAACCACATGGTTTGGATAGACCTTACAAACAAAGGTGTGGATGGTTGGGCAGCCGCCTGGGCTCTGGAATATGCCGGAATTATTGCCAACAGGCAGACAGTTCCCAATGAAAGGAAATCTCCCTATTATCCATCTGGCTTACGCCTTGGGACACCAGCAATTACAACGCGTGGTATGAAAGAACCCCAAATGCGCCAAATTGCCAAGTGGATTGATGAAGTGATTTCTTACACGGCATCAGAAATCAATAATATTGATTTGTCTCAAGAACAACGAAAAACTTTCAAACAGGTGATGATAAAAGATAAAAAACTTTTATTAATTGCCCAAGAGGTGAAAGACCTTTGTAAAAAGTTTCCCATCAATGTCTGAAAAAGTAATAATTGATGCTCAAGAAGAATTTGGTAAAATTGATAAGAATAAGTATTGCTTTGTTTATAATTGCTTTGATAGTAGTCCGCTGTTCAGTATAATAGAAGAATGATCTTTGATGGAAAGGCTTTTGCAGAGGAGATATTAAATAATTTGCCACGCAAAAAAGCAAAACTGGCGGTATTTTTGGATCCCAATAATACTTCTGGTGCCAGATATGTAAAAATAAAAACAGAAGTTGCCAAGAGGTTGGGAGTAGAAATAGTGATGAATAGGATTGGCGGTGATGAAGATGGAATTATGGTTCAATTGCCACATCCGGATTCACAAAAATTAATTTCGCAAATTCCACCAGAAAAAGATGTGGATGGACTAAGAGAGGATTCACCCTATTTACCTGCGGTTGTCAGGGCTTCAAAAGAGGTCCTCTTGAGTTTGCAAGAGGACCTCTTGCAAAAAAGAATGGTGATAGTTGGTTCAAGCGGATTTGTGGGGAAAAACCTGATGAAGCTTTATCCAAATGCAATTGGCATGGATAAAGAAGATTTTGACCCAGAAAAGATCAAAACTTTTGATATTGTGATCTCGGCGACCGGAAGCCCAAATTTAATTAAAGATATCAAAAAAGGTGCAATTTGCATAGATTTGGGTTTTCCCAAAGGGGATTTCGATCCTGGGTGTAATCGAAAGGCTTCGTTTTTTACTCCGGTTCCCGGGGGAGTGGGACCGGTAACCGTGGCTTGTTTGTTTGAGAATCTGCTGATAAAATACAGCCACTGATGAAAAATATTACATTGGAACAACTTCTAGAAGCAGGGTGCCACTTTGGGCATCAAGTTCGCCGTCGTAACCCCAGGATGGCATCTTATATATATAGTCACCAAGATGGGGTGCATATTATAGATTTGGTAAAGACGAAAGAAGGATTGGATGAAGCCCTAAAATTTTTGAGTGATACAACGGCATCAGGAGGAACAATTTTGTGGGTTGGGACAAAGCGTCAGGCTCAGGATGTAGTCAAAGCAGCTGCTGAAAAGACTGCTATGCCATATTTTGTCACCCGCTGGCCCGGAGGTTATTTTACCAATTTTTCCCAGCTTCAAAAAAGTGTTTTGAGACTGCGTGACCTAAAAATCAAAAAAGACACTGGGGAGCTTAAGAAATATACCAAGAAGGAACAATTATTGTTTGACCGTGAGATTGCCAAGCTGACCAAATTGTTTGGAGGGGTAGAAAACCGGGACAAATTACCCCAAGCGTTGCTTATTGTCGATACTCACCGTGAGGCGGTAGCGGTAGCTGAAGCCAATTTGGTTAATATTCCAGTTGTCGGTCTTGTGGATACAAATGCCGATCCGACCAAGATAGATTATATTGTGCCGTCAAACGATGATGCGGCCAAAGCCATCGAGCTTTTTGTAAATGCTTGTACAGAAGCTATTTTGGAAGGAAAAAAGAAATATGAAAATAAATCTTGAAAACCTGAAAAAATTGAGAGAAAAGACCAAGGCCGGTGTGGCTGACTGTAGAGCAGCTCTAGAAGAAACCAAGGGAGACATGGAAAAAGCCACCGAAATATTAAGAAAGAAGGGGATTGAGCGAGCAGACAAAAAAAGCGAACGGGAAGTCAAAGCAGGCATGGTCTTCTCATATATCCATCACACCGGTCGGGTGGGCAGTATTGTTTCGCTTGCTTGTGAGACCGATTTTGTGGCAAAAACAGAAGACTTTCAAAAACTGGGAAAAGAAATCGCCATGCATTTGGCAGCCACAAATGATTTGGAGGCTCCCTATGTCCGAGATGCCAGCAAATCGATCAAGGATCTGATCAAAGAAGTCATAGGCAAGCTAGGTGAAAATATTCAAGTGGTGGAATATAAAGTTGTGGTAATATAGATCTATGACTCTTGGGGATATTCCAGAAAAGATGCAGAAGACCTTGGAATTTGTCAGAGATGATATTGCTTCAATTCGTACTGGCAGGGCTACACCGGCTTTGGTTGAGAATATAATAATCAAAGCCTATGGAGGCAGTACCCAAATGCGGGTTTTGGAAATGGCAGGAATCACGACGCCCGATCCTCAATCACTTCTCATTACTCCTTACGACAGTGGAACAGTTGGTGAAATTAGGCGGGACATTGAAGCTGCCAATATCGGCCTGACTCCGGTAATTGATAATGGAGTCATTAGAATTGCAGTCCCGGCACTGACCACTGAAAGAAGACAAGAGTATGTCAAGATGCTTCACAAAAAGCTGGAAGACGGTAGAGTAAAAATCAGGCAAGAACGGCATGAGAAAATGAATGAATTCAAGAGAATGGCAGAAGCCAAAAAATTAAATGAAGACGATCGTTTTACTGCCGAGGCCGAGCTTCAAAAACTGACAGACAAAATGATGATAGAAATTGAGAATATTGGGAAAAATAAAGAAGAAGAATTGATGAGAGTGTGATAGACTAATAAAATGTTAACCTTCTTTGTATTTTTGGGAGTACTTTCTGTATTGGTACTTATCCACGAGCTGGGGCATTTTATGGCCGCTAGATATTTTGGTATTAGGATTGATGAATTTGCTTTTGGATTGCCTTTTACAAAAGCGATTTTTCGGATCAGGTCGGGTGAAACGGATTATTCAATCTATCCTCTAATTTTTGGCGGGTTTGTAAAACTTCATGGAGAAGAGACGGAAGTCAAAGAAGACAAAAAAAGGTCTTTTTGGAGCCGGGGCCGGCGCCAGAGAATGATTGTTCTTATGGCTGGTGTTGCCATGAATATTCTCTTGGCACTTGTTCTCTTTGTTACTTTATATCTGGTTTTAGGTATTCCCGGATCGGTACACAACCTGGTGACTATAAATCTAATAGAATCTTCTTCGCCTGCTGCAGTTTCCGGGTTAAAGCCTTATGACCGGATTATTTCAGTCAATAATCAGACTGTAATTAACACCCGTGAGTTTGGCCAAATGATGATCAAACATGCAGGAACTCCAACCAGGCTGATTGTCCGTCGCGGTCAGACGGTATCATTGTTTGAAGGTATTGTCGAAAAATCTACACAGGAAATTACACTTACCGTGATACCCCGAGTTAATCCACCCGCCGGTCAGGGTGCTTTGGGTGTTGGTATCAGTCAATATCCATATGTCCAGACTAGCAAAACCGGAAATGTTTTTTTGGCTAGTATCAAAGTTACGGGGAAGTGGATAAAAAGGGTACTAGAGGGATTTCGGAGCATTGGTCAGAGTTTGGCTGCAGGGAAAAAACCCGAAGGGGTGGCAGGACCCATCGGAATTTATCAGCTTACAGGATTGGTTGCAGGTGAAGGCATATTACCAATAATAGAATTGATCGCCATACTGTCGGTCAATCTGGCTATATTTAATGTCTTACCAATTCCAGCTCTCGATGGGGGAAGAATGTTTTTTGTCTTCTTAGAATGGATTCGTAGGAAGCGTGTGTCTGCAGAACTAGAGGCCAAAATAAATAATTGGGGTATGGTATTTTTACTCTCGCTTATTGCTCTTATCTCTCTTCAAGATGTCATAAGGATTTGGTGGAGGTAAAAATCCTGTCATAGATTGTCATTCGCTTCCCCCCTCTTAATTTAAGAGGGGGACGTAAGGGGGAGTTATTACCGGAGTCAAGGTGTTTCTGAACCTTTATTGGTAAAAATATTGGTAATACCAAAAGAATTGATTTTAAACGTTGTAATAATACTGAATTGATGGTCATATTATCTGATATTGGACAAGTTCCCCTCCCGCCGTATATAAATAATCCAGAAACTATCAACGACCCGAAGCTAAAGCAAAAGTACCAAACAGTCTATTCCAAACAAAGCCTTTGTGACACTACATGGCTAAGAGGGTGGTGGCTGTGGGAACGACCCGTGTCAGAGTGCTGGAAAGCGACTGGGCAAAGAACGAAACCAATATTTTCATTTACCCAAATCTACTCTTCTAATGTTGGTTAGCGCATTTTCAGGACGCGAATTTATTTTGCATGCTTATAACGAGGCTATAAAAGAAAAATATAGGTTTTTTAGTTTTGGAGATGCTATGTTTATAATATAAATAAAGAATATTTTGGTCAGGAATATATGGTACTTATCTAAAAATGGCAGTTGAGGCATATAAAACTGGAGATAAACAAAAAGAAATTGAAATTTATTATTTGCGCCATCCTTCACAGCGGTGAGTAGGTATATGATATATAATAGGTAAGTATGAAGGTCAGAAAAGCAGTCATACCGGCAGCGGGATTTGGGACTAGATTACTGCCCCAGACCAAGGCCATGCCCAAGGAAATGCTGCCGATTGTCGACAAGCCAATTATTCAGAGGGTGGTCGAGGAATTGGTTGAAGCTGGAATAAAAGATATTATAATTGTGACCGGTTATCACAAGCGGTCAATCGAGGATCACTTTGATAAACCGAGTAACGACTTGATAAAAAATTTGACTGACGGCGGACCAGCCAAACAAAAAATGCTGGATGAATTGAATTCAATTTCTGAGATGGCCAACTTTATTTATGTCAGACAAAAAGGACCTTATGGCAACGGTACACCACTTCTTAATGTCCGCCATATTATAGGTAACGAACCGTTTATTTATACTTGGAGCGATGATTTTATTGAAGCCTCACCCGTCTCACGCTTTCGCCAGCTCATAAATACTTATGACGAATATCAATCATCTGTCTTGGGGTGCTTTAGAATAAATAAGGACGTAGACTATGACCGCTGTGGAGTAGTAGCGGGCGGGGAACTAAAAAAAGGTTTATTAATTGTTGATAATATAATCGAGAAGCCCGGTAAAGCCAAAGCTCCTTCTGATCTTGCCGCAGTCAGCGGCTATTTGTTTACCCCAGACATCTTTGATTATTTGGACGAGGCAGTCTCCACAATTGGCGAAGGTCAAGAATTGTATTATGTCGACGCTTTGAAACTGATGCTCAGAGATAAAAAAAGAATATTGGCTTTGGAAATTGAAAACGGTAAATATTACGATACTGGAAATAAGTTGGAATATCTAAAGACAGTTGTTGAATTTGGGCTCAAACATCCCGAAATTGGGGCAGATTTTCAACAGTTTTTATCATCACTCTGAGATTATGGATAGAAGCCAAGCGGTAAAATAATAACTCTTTGCATTTGAATAAGTGATGTAAATAAGCTCGAGAATAAGTTTTGCAGGTGGGACAGTCACAAGTATTATCAATAGAGTTTTCGTCCTGAGCATAAATACTTTTGGATATATCGATGCGCTCAGTGGGGGATTCACTACAATATAATGCACCATTGCGAGCCAATCGTGTTGGTGCCACACAATCAAACATGTCAAACCCACAAGCAATGGCCCGCTTTACATCCGAGGGTTTTGATCCCAAACCCATGGCATATTTGGGCTTATCTCTGGGCAAAATATCGCTTATCCAAGACATCACTTCTTCTGTGCCATCCATGTTGAAACCTATGGTTTCACCCCCAACTGCAATTCCGGGTAAATCTTGATCCACTACAAACTTGGCGGATTCAATTCTCAAATCCTTGTGCATGCCTCCTTGGATAATGTCAAAAAGAGCGGGAGAGCTTGAGTGCATCGCTTCAACCATGAATGTGTAATATCCATTGCATTTTTGGTTTCGGAGAGGCTGGCTTTGTCAGGAGTGCAGACGTCGAGAGCCATAATAATATCCGCTCCAATTTGAATTTGCGACTGGATTGCGTCCTCCAGTGTCCAAAAGAATTATTTGCGCTCCAATACTCTTGAGATCTTCGGGGGATAGAGATTTTACCGTGGCATTTGTTCCCACGGGCATAAATACCGGTGTTTGAATATTGCCATGGGCCGTTTTGATAATCATGGTATTGACATTATCCAATATAATTGCTTAAATAAAAACAGTGAAAATATTATTTATAATTATGGCTTTTCTTTTTGTTGGTACTGTCCATGCAGAGTTTAAAGATATCCGTCAAGATAGAGCAGAAATAAGAAAAGCCACCTCGGCAGGCGAAAGAAAAGAAGCCAGGACTGAGTTGAGAGAGGATATTCAAAAGAGGCGCGATGTAATGAAAAAAGATATCGAGGCCAAGCGTATGGAATTTAAAACCAAGGTTGTGAAGATTAAGGATGAAAAGAAAAAGTTGATAGTTGAAAAGTTGGATGCAAGGTTTAACGAAATCAATGCCAAGAGGACAGCTCAAATGACCAAGCATTTGGACAAAATGTCAGAAATATTAGCCAAGGTTACTGGAGATACCGCCAGTGCCAGTTCAGCTATCCAGACTGCCCGTGATGCGGTAACAGCACAAGCTGCAAAGACATATGTCATTACGATTAGTACTGAAGCAAATTTAAAGATGGATGTAGGTAAAGTCCGAAGCCAGCTGGAAGCAGATTTAAAATCAGTTAATGAATTAGTAATTGCCGCCCGTAAAGCAGTGCAATCTTTGTTGAAATGAATAAAACGGTAGTAGCTGCCATTGTTGTATTAGTCTTGGCAGTCTTTGCGGTATTGGGTTATAAGTTTTTTTATAAACCTACAAAAAGTGTATTAGTCAGGCCTGCTCCGACTCCCGTCGCAGATAACCTTAAGCAACAATTGATGCTGACAGAGGATGATGGAGGAAAGGCAGATTTTAATGCGCTTTCGCAAGACGCCACTGGTTTGTAGTATAATTTAGAAATGGATTGTGTCTTTTGCAAAATAGTATCGGGTGAGCTACCAGTGAATAAGGAATTTGAGGATGATGATATTGTAGTCTTTAAATCAAACCGACCAGAGACTCCGGTTCACTTATTGGTGGTGCCAAAAAGGCATATTGAGAGCCTAAAAGTTGCAGAAGATGACGATGTTCAAGTGTTAGGTAAAATACAACTTATGGCAAAGAGGATGGCAGAGAAATTTGAAATAGTCGGTGGCTATAAAGTCATGGTGAATGCTGGAAAATTTCAAGAAGTACCCCATATACATTATCATTTGAAAGGGGGGATGAACTAATTTATGCCAACAGTAGTCAAAAAAAAACCAGGTCAAACCGATGATCGTTTGATTGCGGACTTCCGCAAAAAAGTCCTCAATGATGAAGTTTTGCTAGAGCTTAAAAAGCGCGAACATTATTACAAACCCTCACAAATTAAACAGGCTCGGACCAAAGCCAGAGGTAGCGGACGGAGATCAATTCTATGATCTTGGATCAGCTCAAAAACGATTTAACAGTTGCTACCAGAAATAGTGATGTAGTTTGCCGGGACACATTGCGGTTGCTTTTATCGGCCATAAATTACAAAAAAATTGATTTGGGACACGATTTGAATGACGAAGAAGTCTTGACTGTCATAAACAATGAAGCCAAAAAGAGACGGGAATCAATAGATGTCTTTACTAAAAATAACCGTCCTGAGCTGGCCGCATCTGAAAAAGCAGAATTAATAATTTTGGAAACTTATTTGCCAAGGCAACTGACAAGAGAAGAGATAGAGATAGAGATAGAGAAGCTAGATCTTCCAAATGATTTTGGACAAGCAATGAAAATTGTGGCACCTCTATTTAAGGGTCGGGCGGATGGGAAGTTGGTGGCAGAAATTATTAAATCTGTCATTCAATAGGCATACAATGGGCATACTATTGTCATACAATTGTATGACAATGAATGACGCGAAGCGAATGACAACTGTATGACAAAACTGACTGATAAAAAGATAGACGATCAAATTGAAAAACTAGTACGTGAACATGATGTACTTGGAGATTTTGAAGTAAATGTATTTTTGGCCTCTGAAGCTGAAATGAAAAAACTACTGGATGGGAAGTACCATAATGTTTTGAGTTTCCCACTTGAATTTGATAAGACTTATCCCGATGGAGTGGTTAGACTTGGGGATATAGTCATATGTGACCGGGAGAAAGATATTGAATTTCTTGCCCATCACGCCTGCCTGCATTTACTGGGAGTTCATCATGAATAATTGCTTGACATTAATGTATAATAATAATACCTATGCCAAAGATACTAAAGAAATATATATCAATTGATCCTGGTGTCTTAGGTGGGACGCCCGTGATTTATGGTACCAGAATTCCAGTCGAAAGAGTATGGCAACTGGTAAAACAGGGTTATTCCACCCAAACATTAGAAGTTACATATCCGCAAGTAAAACCACAAAAAATTCAAAATGTCATAGCTTATCTCATGCAGGCTGGTTTAGATGGCTTTACGAGCACATATAAAACACAGATTGCTTCTTGACGAGGGTTTGCCCCGTAAAGAAGCGTATTTCCAAGCAAATAATTATCACAATCTTCGTCACATTGTTCATGATGTAAACAGAGGAGGAGCCAGGGATAATGAAGTTTACGCAATTGCAAATAGTGAGCTGAGATTGATGGTAGTATTTAACACCAAAGATTTTAGGCCATTAATATCGCCAGAATCTGTATCGGTGATATCTCTTTCTACTAATTTGGCTGATAAACACATTAAAGCCTAGCCAAACCAAGGGACATCTCATTAGCATTACTAATAATAACGAATCAATAATAAAACAGATAAATTAAATAATTCATCCACTCTTGCCTGCATTTGATTGATGGGGGATACATCATGAATGAGTAGGTAGAGCCAATTTTTATTCAGGAAAGTTTTTAGTTCTTGATCTATCAAGACAGTTTTGGTTTGGTTTTGAGCATTTGGATCAAAGAGAACATTAAAACAAAAGTTTTCAAGACCTCCATTTGCATTTATTACCGCCTTTAAATACGGCTTGGGCATGATATTCAAAAAAGCAAGCGTCTGTCTAGGTTTTATTATATTGTCAGTAACGATCGTGGAGGTCAGTGTCAGTTTTTAATTTGGGTAGGTAATTTATACAGTTGATTAGTAGGGAATAAAAATATATAAACTAGAGTGATGACTTTGTATTTGAAATATCGACCTGCCAAAGTTGAAGAATTGGATTTGATTTTCGTCCGTGAACAATTGATAAAGATTTTGGAGTCCAAAAACATACCCCATGCCTTTTTATTTTCCGGTCCCAGAGGCACTGGCAAGACCAGCGCCGCTAGAATTTTGGCTATGTCTATCAATAAAGTAAAAAATATTGATTCGACCGACATCATCGAAATGGATGCAGCATCAAATGGGGGAATAGAAGAGATTAGAACTCTCCGGGAGCAAGTAGGATTAGCCCCACTATCTTCAAAATATAAAGTTTATATCATAGACGAGGTCCATATGTTGTCAATTGGGGCAGCCAATGCACTCCTTAAGACCCTGGAAGAGCCTCCATCGCATGTAATATTTGTTCTTTGTACCACAGACCCACAAAAACTTCCCGAGACAGTAATCTCCCGCTGTACCCGTGTCCAGTTTACCAGACCGAGTTTAGATGAAATCTCAACGAAATTAAAAATAGTAGCTAAGGGAGAAAAGTATAAAATTTCGGAGGAGGACCTTTCGATTATTGCCAGTGAAGCCAAGGGAAGCTTTCGTGACGCAATAAAAATATTGGAGCAGGTAATAGCAACAGGTGTAATACCAAAGACAAATGATCCAGAAGGATTTATAGCTCTCCTTCGTTCCCAAAATACCAAAGCGAGTCTAAAATTTATCGATGACTTGGTTCAAAATGGAGTCAATCTCAGAACTTTTATCGAAAAATGTGTCGAAGTCTTGCGCGTCGAACTGCTGGAAACTTTAAATAAAGATATTTTGGATGAACTAGCCGGCTTTGAGAGAGTCTATGAGCAGAGCAGAACAACTGCGGTAGCTCAGTTGCCTCTTGAGGTTATGGTGATTGGACATACCTCACCCTCGGTCCCTCTCCTTACTAAGGAGAGGGAGGCGAAGCAGGGAGAGGTGGTATCTGGCGATGTCCAAATAATCTTAGACAAATGGAACGAGATATTGAAAGTGGTTAGGCCGTTTAATCATTCAGTCGAGGGGCTTCTTCGCTCAACTAAGCCAGTTTTTTTTGACGGTACAAATCTGACTTTAGAGGTTTTTTATAAGTTTCATAAAGATAAATTGTCGGAAGACAAGTGCAGAGCAATAGTCGAAGACAGTGTGGCGACCGTGCTCGAAGCTCCGAAAATAGTTTTGAAGCTAGTTCTAGGCAAAGCCCAACAAAAAGAAGACCTTGCAAAAGTTGCAGAAGGGATATTTAAATGATATTATGCTAATAATATGGGATTAGGAGACATGATGGGAAAACTAGGGGATATGAACAAGTTGCGTCAGCAAGCGATGACGATGCAGAAGAATTTGGCGGCTCAGACAATCACTGTCGAGGAAAATGGAGTCAAAGTGGTAATTACTGGGGATCAAAAGATCATTTCTATCGAGATCCAAGGGCTATCTAACGAAGTCCTAAATGACGTTATAAACAAAGCCATCCGCAAATCTCAGGAGCTCGCTGCCAAGGAACTGATGAATGTTTCGGGAGGTATGGGTGGATTGATGGGGAATTAAATTATGGCTACACTAGAGAGACCAGCTTGGGCAAATCATCATGAACAAAATTGGAAAAAACGATGGAAGAAATATTTGGAAAAAATGTATCAGGGAAAAGAGGTAGTTTTAGGTAGAGGTGAAGAAGGTAATTAGTTAGATTCGTAACCATCAGAGGGTATAATTAGCCCATGGTTATGATCAAAACATCGTCTCAAAAACGTCTGACATCTTTTTACCTCGGTAGAAAGTGTATTTTTTGTGGAAAAAGAAAGGTCTGTTTAACC
>JACRNA010000044.1 GCA_016219445.1 Candidatus Amesbacteria bacterium | reverse complement strand
TGTTGTATCTGAGATTATTTACTTTTTACGAACCCAGGATCAATCTAAATTACCAGTAGTCTTAAACGCGCCTTGGAATAAGGCTGATTCAATCGATCATTACCCACAACAAGATGCAGGAAAAACGCGAAAAGCCTGCGAACTGTTTGAAAGAACTGTTCGTCAAGTTGTCCCCGAGGCGTCTTGGACTCCTTCTCAAGAATTATTAGGTTGGTATAACAGTAAATTTGGAAGTGGTAAAAATCCTATTGAGAGACATTTAAACTTTCAAAAATACAAAGAGGTATTGTTTGGCCTCTCGATATTAAGTGACAATGAAACAAAATTTTTGATTAAACATATAGCAAATCCAAGAGAATTTTATGATAAACTAAAATCCCAAGCAGGCTCTCAACCTACACCTCTCAATCCAGAATCCACTGTTTGTATTTTGAAACAAGAAGATCTTTGTACACAACCTGCTTCATTCGGAGAAAAAGTAAAAAAGTTATCAATAGCATCGTTTTTAAAAGTAGCCGCTTTTTATTCACAACTACTTGACGTGATGACAAGAGACCCTAAAAAGGAAATGGAAGAACTTAAAACCCTAATGTCAAATCTAATACTTGAAATTAGAAGCGCAAAAATATTTAGTGAGATGTCTCCGCTTATTACATCAAATCCATCAGAGCTAGTAGACTCTCTACCAGGAACTTCAAGAATATATGATAACAAAGGAACTAAGCTGTATGAATTTTACCCAGCCGGAAAAAGACTCGTTTTGGATTTGGGAAAACTAAAATACAGACAACCAGAAAAATATAAGACATTGTTGGATTCGTTGTTGGTAAGGGAAGATAAAAACTTTTTTGATCACGACGGTATTGACATAAAAGCGTTGTCAAGAGCAGTTTATGAGAGGGTTTTTCATTCATCTGAACAAGGAGGATCTACAATCACACAACAACTAATAAAAAATCTCATAGCCTTTCATTACAAAGGAGAATATTCCCAAAGTGACCGTAAGGCATCAGAAGTTGGATTGGCGCTTGTTCTTGAAGCTACTCTTAGAGAAAAGTTTGGTTCGGATAAAGTAAAAGCGAAGGAATTTATTTTAGAAACGTATCTAAACACCGCATCTTTTAGTTTTGGTTCTAGGGGATTTGAAACAGCGGCTCATGACTATTTTAATAAAACAACAGAAGACCTTACCATTGAAGAAATTATATTTCTGGTTGGGTGTACAAACGATCCACACGGAACATACCCTTTTAAAGAATCTGGATACAAAAATGCGATTTTCTATTATCACGATACAATTCACAAGTTAAAGACAGAGGGAAAAATATCATCAGAAAGAGCGATTTCGCTAAAAGCAAATAGTCCAGTGGCTAAAGCTCCAGATCAACCGGAATATAACGAAGTTTACGGATATATTGCAGGACTGGTTAAAAATTCTAATCCTGAAAAATTCAATAGTGGTGTCGAAATTCACACAACGTTAGACCCGGAAGTTCAAGCAATATTGGACATTCAGTTTAAAGACGATGAAAAGGGAGTCGTAAGAACAGCAGTAATAAGAGGTCCACGCGGGGAGATACTCGCCAGTCGTGGAAACATATTCTCCCAGGAAGTTCAACCGGGGTCGACTATAAAACCTTTAATATATGCAACGGCAGTCACCGCAGGATTTAAGCCTAGTCAGTTTGATGACAGCGCATATTCAATTTCAACCTCAGACGGAACTGTCGCTGATATCTATTCTCTGGGACGAGAAGGATGGTCTATTTCAAACGTTAAAGATGCTTTTAAATATTCTACAAACCCATCCTTTGCTAGGATGGCACGAGATTATCAACCGGAACTGTCTCGTGTGTGGAGTAACGCTGGTGTTTATTCACATACTGCTTTTCCCAACCCTCCCGATCTTATAGCCCTTGGGGTAAACCAACTATCCACAGTAGCAAATTCACAGACAGCGCAAGTTATGGGAACCGGGGGCGTCTATCCTTTAAAAGTCATTTCAACGATTGAGTCTAATAAAGTCAAACATTACTCTTCTCCAGAAAGCCGATTAAAACCTGTAATTTCTGAACTTGCAAGCAATCAATTGACGAACGTTTTGCTTCGTAAGGGAGATTTGTTGTATAAAACAGGAACCACGGACCATCCAAACGGGGAAGATGGAATGGTAGGAAATACGGCAGCGCTAGTTTATGACAAAAAAACCGGAAGAACGATGAGTCTCTTTTCGACACAAATTGATGGAAAACCTATTCCTTCCATGACAGTAGAGCGCAAATTCAACAGTCTCGGGTCCGCACTGCAGATAATGGAGAAAATTTGAATTTTAATTTATGATTGACTGGCCGCTAGTCTATTGAGATAGTTATAGTCTGCTTGAGCATCAGTAATTTTCCCGACTTAGGACATTTAGTACTCCAGAGATTTTAGTAGCTTTATTTTCTCAATTAAGAATGGATCTTTTATAACTGTTTCCAGTAGTTTACTTTCTCCGGT
>JACRNA010000047.1 GCA_016219445.1 Candidatus Amesbacteria bacterium | reverse complement strand
GGCAAAATCCAGTGCCTTTTTATAGAGTATCTGATCCATGAGTCATTATATCTCGGACATTCAACTGGAGACTAGTCTTGCCGTTAAATTCGTTTATTTCGAGATGGTATACAACATCCGCCAAGCCGTCTGTAATAATTTTTGCATTAAACCAGATAGCATCAAGTTCCCCTACTTTCAATTTCATGTGCTTACCGTCTTTCCCCACCGATTTGACATTTGAAACTTCCACTCCCGATGTGGAAAATACAGGTGATGGATTTCCGAGGCCAAAAGGTTCCAATTCTTTGAGTTTGGATAATAGTTCATAGTTGATAGAAGAAAGAGGTATCTCTAAATCAACTCTTTGTTTTTTAACTAATATTTTAGGATCTATTTTAATATTATTAAGTTTCTTGAGTAACTTGGGAAGATTGGAATTAGAAACTGTAAAACCGGCGGCCATAGAGTGACCACCGACGGCCATCAATAATTTATCAAAGTTTCTTAAATATTTAGTGATATGAAAACCGACGATAGACCGGCAGGAGGCTTTACTCTCGGTTTCGCCGATACTTATCGCAACACTTGGTCTGTGATATTTCTCCGTCAGTTTGCCGGCAATCAGGCCAATGACACCGGCATGATAACCGGTATCGGAAACGACTATCAAATCAGGAAGATTGTTTTCATCTATCATACCCAAAGCATGATCGACTGCGTTTTTGGTTTCATCTTGTCTCTGGCGGTTGGTATCGCCTAGCAGCTTGGCAAGTTTTGCAGCTTGGTCAACGTCGTGAGTACATAGCAAACGTAAACTATCTATGGCATGTTCTAAACGCCCCATAGCATTAAGTCTAGGTCCTATGATAAATCCAATTTCGTACGGTGTAATTTTTTTGATCATGGCTTCTTGAATCAAAGCCAATAGTCCCACTCGTCGGGTATTTTGTAATTCGACTAATCCATGTTTGACAAAGCTACGGTTTAAATCAACTAACGGCACCAAGTCACAGACAGTAGCAATGGTCGCAAGCTCGAGAGAAGTAGATTTACTTAAATAGTCTCGGGAAAAAAACCATGCGAGTCCGGAGGCGCAACATTCTTTGGAATGTAAAATTACATTGGCGTTGGGCAATTTGGTATCTGGCTCGTGATGGTCGATCACAATTACATCACAGCCTTTTTGTCTAATGTAATCGATTTGGTCAAAAGCTACTATGCCATTATCCACGGTAATAATTAACTTGGCTTCTTGCGCCAGACAATGATCAACCCCCTTGATAGATAATCCATAACCCTCGGATTCGCGGTGAGGTATATGGGGAAAAACATTTTTATAACCTGAATAGAGAGTTTCCCAAAGAATGGCTGTCGCGCAAATACCATCGACGTCATAATCTCCATAAACCATGATTTTATTGTTCAAAAAAATATGCTTTCTGATCAAGTCAATGGCAGGTTGGCTGTCAAATGGAGACTTAATGTCTTTAGGATGAGTAGGATTAAAAAATTCACCTGGGTTGGTTATCCCCCTGAGTTTTAAAATTTTTTGGATAATTTCGTCCGGGGTCATGCTACAATTCTACTATATGAAAGTCAATTTCACCCCACCAGCTGGTGTCCTTGATATTTTAAAGAAATTTAAAAAAGCCAAATACGAAATATATATCGTAGGCGGAGTCGTGCGTGACGCACTCCTAGATAAACCACTTTATGACTGGGATTTTACGACAAACGCTACACCAGATGAAATATTAAAATTGTTTCCCGAGGGATTTTATGACAATAAATTTGGTACAGTCGGTATTAAAAACGAAGAAGGTAGACCTTATGAAATAACGACTTTCCGGACCGAAGAAAATTATACTGACAACCGTCATCCAGATAAGATTTCTTGGGGGAAAACTTTGCAAGAGGACCTCTTGCGAAGAGACTTTACCATCAACGCCATGGCTCTGGATCATAATTTTGACTTGATTGATTTATATGATGGTCAATCGGACATTAAAAATAAATTGATCAGATGTGTCGGCAATCCCCAGGATCGGTTTTCTGAAGATGCCCTGCGGATGATGCGGGCTGTTCGAATCGCATCTCAATTGGGATTTACAATCGAACAGGCAACCATGAAAGCAATTCAGACAAATGCAAGCAAAATTAAAAATATTTCTGCCGAGAGAATACACGATGAATTATTAAAACTCATGGCCAGCCCTTATCCTGCCGACGGATATTTATTACTTCACAATTCTGGACTTGGAACAGAAATTCTACCAGAAATGGAGACTACTTTTGGTGTCGAGCAAAAAAGTCCGAGCAGACACCATGTCTTTGATGTCGGTACTCACAGTGTCGAAGCTCTGAGAAACTGTGTATCTCCTGATCCAATTACCCGTCTTGCTACCTTAATCCACGACGTCGGTAAGGCCAAAACTCAGAGAATTTTAGCAACTGGTACTATCACTTTTTATAACCACGAAATGGAATCGGCTAAAACTGCGGTCAAAATTGCCGACCGCCTACGCTTTTCCAATGCCGAGAAAGATAAATTTGTCAGACTCGTCCGCTGGCACCAGTTTACTGTTGACGAAAGGCAAACTGATTCGGCAATCCGCAGGTTTATCAAAAACGTAGGCTTGGAAAATATTGACGACATGATCGCCTTGCGTGTAGGAGACCGACTTGGGGGTGGAGCCAGGGCCACTAGCTGGAGGCTTGAAGAATACAAAGCCAGGATATTGAAAGTGCAAAAACAACCCTTTTCTATTCCTGATCTCAAAATAGACGGTCATGATGTCATGGAAATTAAGAATGTTCCGGCCGGCCCGCAGGTCGGAAAATATTTGCAAACAATTTTTGAGGAGGTGGAACAAGGACTGGCAAATGAGAGAGGTGTATTAATTGAAAAGCTGAAGCTTTTGTAGGGAGTTATTTTCGTTTACTCTCCCACAACACCAACAAAGGTGCAGCATTGAAAATACTTGAATAAGTACCTGAGACAATACCGACGAGTAAAGCCACCACAAACCAACGGATATTGGAGCCACCAAACAATAATAAACAAAGTAAAGTCAAGACTGCAGTCAGCGATGTATTGATAGAACGTACCAATGTCTCAGAGATTGAAAAATCTACCACTTCCTCAAAAGTACTTTGTGGCATTTTGGGAAGATTCTCACGGATTCTATCAAAAACTACTATCGTATCATGAACCGAAAAACCAATAACCGTCAGGACGGCAGTCACAAAAAGGGAGTCCACTTCTACGTGCCACAGGGCTCCAAATATAGAAAATAATCCCAGAACTACTAAGGCATCGTGTAGGAGTGCTAAGACTGCACTCGCACCAAATTTCCACGATGCATAAGACTTAGGTATTTGTCTAAACGACCAGGCCATGTAAAGTACAATGGCAAAAGATGCCACAACTATCGACAATATGGCTTTCTGGGTTAGCTCTTTACCTATAATCGGACCCACATTTTCAAATCTTTTTTCCGTCGCATCCCCCACTAATTTTAAATATTTTATTTTTTGATCATTACTTAATTCCTTGAGTCTGAGAAGATAAACATTATCACTGGAAGTCTGGATAGAATTTACTTCAAGTTTTTCGGTCTTGGCTATTTCTTCCAATTTTGCTTTTGATACCTTCGACTGGATCTCTAGAAGAGATCCTCCGGTAAAATCAATCGATAATCTCAAGCGATATTTAACCAAAGAGATGATGCCTGGAATTACTATCAATAATGATATTAGAAAATAGATATATTTGTATTTTAATAGCTTCATATTATTTGCGATAGACTAAATTTAACAAAAATTTGGTAACAGTAATTGCTGAAAATAATGAAACTAAGACTCCAATTATTAATGTCAAGGCAAAGCCACGTACAGACCCGGATCCAAACCAGAATAATATACCAGCAGTCATAAGTGAGCTGATATTACTATCCCTGATAGAATTCCAGGCTCTGTGAAAGCCAAGTTCTATGGCAGCCAATCTTGGCCTTCCCCAAACAAGTTCCTCCTTGATACGTTCAAATATCAGGATGTTGGCATCGACTGCCATACCAATCGACAATATTAATCCGGCAATTCCAGCCAAGGTCAAAGTGACGGGAACCAATTTGATGACAGCCAGTGACAAAAATACATAAAGAACTAGAGCAATATTGGCAAGTACCCCCTTGACTCCATAATTGGCAATCATAAATATACAGACAATAAGTAAACCCATTGCACCTGCATACAGACTTCTAGTAATAGAATCTGCCCCCAATGTTGCGCCTACATTGCGCTGCTCAACTATTTTTATCGGAAGTGGTAAGGCACCGGCATTAAGCTGAATGACCAATTGCTTTGCTTCATCAACTGTAAAATTTCCGGTAATTACTGCTTTACCGTCTGCAATGGCATTGCTGACATTGGGAGCAGTCACGACTTTTTCGTCTAAAAAGACTGCCAGGGGTTTATCAATATTTCTTTTTGTTATTTCGGCAAATTTCTTTCCACCTTCTGGTGTAAATTCCAAGCCTACAGAAGATTTACCATTTCCGAACTGTACCTGGGCACGCTGTAGATCTGCTCCGGTCAAACCAGTCGATACAAAGTCTGTGGCAGCAGATGGTGTGGCTACTTTTGACTCTCTAAATTCCAACTGTGCGGTCTGACCTATTAGCTTTAGAGCATTGTCTATATCGGTCACTCCAGCCAGCTCGATCAATATTCGATAATCATTACCTATTTTTGAAGTCTGAATAATCGGCTCCGAGACACCCAAGAGATTTATTCGGCGCTCGATATTTGCCCGAGTAGAATCAACTGCAGCGGATTGATCCGAGACGGGTATTTTTGATACATCAGCCGAATATGCCAAATGAACTCCACCCTGCAAATCCAAACCAAGCTTGAGACTCAGATCTCTTTTGGGAAACGTTGGCCTGTTCCAAGTCCAGTTCTTGATTTTTATTTGTCCAGGCAGATTAGCCCAAAGCGAAAATAATATTGCCGTCAAAACCAATATTATCCGAGTCTTCATGCTACCAAGTCCTCCTCGTCACCTACTATCATTACCCGACTACCAATAAGAATCGACATCAGAAACGGATCGCGCCTGGTTCGCCTGAATTTCAATTCATCCAGAGTCATTGGTGTGTAATTTATTGGCGTACTCCTTATTTCTTCCTCGGCATGTATTATATTCGATAATTCTCCCAGATCTACACTGCCTACTACCAATACGTCTACATCATCTGTCTTGAGTCGAGGTTGATGACGGACAAAATTACCAGAAAACATTACTAAATTTAGATGTCCTAGTTTGGATTTGTTTTTTAATATTGCACTTCCAAGTCCGGTAGTCTTTGCAGTTATTGACAACAAATCTTGATAAAGGGGGTAATCTTTGCGAAACCAATAATACAATCTGTTTCCTCTAGGCTCTTTTTTGACTGCTCCGCATTTTTCCAGATGAGCCAATTCCCGTCTGACAGCGTTGATTTCCTCTCCTGCTCTTCTGACCAAATCGCGGACATGATACATTTGGGTGACATCGGAAAGGAAAATTTCCAGGAGTTTGACGCGGGTTTTACTGATCAAAAGGTCTGTAAGCATAACTGGTCACTTATTATACTCTATTTGGTTTCCATCAGGGATCAATTCTATCCAGGTCTGACCACGATTTAATAAAAGTTCCTTCCCACTATCCATATATTTGGTTCGCAAAGCAGGTGTTGCCTTGATCCAAGTAGCATTTATTGCTTTACCGTCTTGAAATACCAGCGCTTTACCCGTGCCTACCACTTGATAGTCCATATGAAAATGCTCATCTAGCGGTCCAAATTCACGAACCAGTTGAACTATTACATTTTTGGCTCTGATAGGCTCATCAGTATTGAGATCGATTACTGGCTCACCCCCATTAAATCTCAAATAATTATTTGTGGGGGCATCATATTTCCAACTTACACTATAATCGGGTTTGTTTTTCCAAAAATCGAAACCTATCTCTGTTACATTACCCTTCTCGGTTCCATCTTCTTTAAATTTCCATTTGACAAATGATTTATCCCACTCACCTTTGTTTTGCCAATCACGTTTGACTGCTACTTTATACAACTGTTCTGTAAAACAGGCCATGGTATGCTCATAGGCCACCTCTTTATCAAGTCTGTTTGTCAATCTGTGACAGGCTTTGAAATCCAGACCAAATTGATCCAAATCTTTAATTTTATTTCGTCTTATAAAACACAATGCCTTGGCTCTCTCATCTACAGTCGGATCATCACAATTTCCAGCTCCACCAACATGGTTATAAAGCGCATCATACTCGGTTACTAATTTTGTATAGTAAATTCGAGCACTCCTGACCGGAGCGAGCATTACTTCTTGAGTAGCTAGGTCGCAGAGAAACATACCCATCTGACGGGTGATTCCACCTTCAGCCACTGCCTCATAGACCAAATCAGCAGATGACAAACCCGACAAAGGTCTGGAATCAAGACTATTTTCAATCATCACGGCCAATGGTCTGCGAGTAGACCAAATGGCTTTGTAATCCTTGGGATACATTAGTCCATTGAGCGGACATTCTTCGGTCCTGGGAATACTGGGGTCTATTTTGGGCTTTTTTACTTTTTCATTTTTTACAACATCCGATCCTTCAGGAGATAAGACTTTCGCTTCTTTGTTACTTACCAAAGTTGCAATACCCCAAGACAATCCAGCTGAAGAAACAAACAAGGTTATTGCCAAGGCGATATAAATTATAATTTTTTTGTTCATTTTAATTTTTGTAAGGCTTCTTTTAATCCTTTTGTCTCTTCATCAGATAGTGGTTGATCTGGAAATCCGCCCGATACTGACTTGGTATAAAAACGAGTCAATCCCCGCCCATGCAATCCGGTCAAGACCACGCCGTTTTTGTGCATGTCTAATAATGTTAACACAAAACTGTGGTGTCCGCCTACCTCTGAAAACGGATTGAATCGTATCAGGCTCCAACCAAATACCGGCAAATTGTCAGGAATCGTTATTTTTTGTTTTCGCCTGGCTATCAAAATCACAAAAACAGTCAAACTGACCAGCCAAACTGCGTTCACAAATACTAATCCTAGCCAAAACCATGACATGTTCTATATTTTATGCTAATATTTGGGCAAATGGCAAGCAAACATAAGAAAGGTCCTAGTTTTTATTCACCTACTCTTGAACTGCCAGTATCCCAATTGCAGAAAGATCTAATTCGCACTTTTTTTATTACTCTATTTGTATTTGCACTATTAGGCGGTTTGTATTTTTGGTTGGAGCGTGCCGGGGGCTGGAAGATCTTAACGCAAGTATGGCAATATGGCCGATAGACCGGTAATAATAAAATAGAAAGCTATCAAATAATTTAGAAGCTTGGGAAACATGAGTACCAAAACTCCAAAAATCAAAGAAATCAATCCCTGAAATGCGCCTCTATTTGAAAATAATTCTGGTAATAATGTCATAAGTCTAATTATATTATATATGTCCGGAGGCTTGTAAGCCAGATTCTGTTTCTCATGACCAATCTGTCTAATGCCCTCAAGCTTTATCAGTATTGGGGGTAGCTGCCCACTGAAACTCGGAGGTTGCGGCAGAGAGGATTGCCCGTTTCACTCCCGACTAAGTCGGGACTCGTCTCTGTTGCTCTGACTGGCGGTTACCCGCTCCCGCTTACGCGAGACATCTTGCTACCAGCCGTCTGGACTTTCCTCCCGTCAAAATTTCGTCGAAACGAAACTTAGTCGGGTAGGTCACCAACCTCCGGACTTGTCAATTATATCAGTAAGTAAGACTCGGATGACAACGATAATGGGAATTGCCAATATAGCTCCTACCGGACCATTGAGCCTAAATCCTATCATCAGTCCTAATAAGACTATAGCCGGACTTACTCCGAGGGCAGAAGCCATGACTCGAGGTACAAGTAAATTGTTCTCAACCAATTGCACACCCCAATACAAAGCGCCTGTCCCAATGGCTATGATAGGGTTCACGGTAAGAGCTACCATAACAGCCGGAACTGCCGAAATCATGGGTCCAAAACTAGGGATTATTTCGAGTGTTCCAGCCAATACAGCCAGAGGCAAAGCGCTATCCACACCCAACAACACCAAGCCAACATAGGTCATGACTCCAACTACAGTCATTAAAAGCAATTCTCCTCTTAACCACGAACCCAGACTAAATTCTATTTTGGACACAGTCTTTTGCCATTTGTCAGGTATATATTTATTTAGAGATTTTCGTTCAAGAAGAAAATAAAAGGTGATAACCATAGTAGTCAAGACATTAATAACGTTACCGAATAATCCAAAAGTAAGTCTAAAAACGTTTTCTGGAAGAGCACTCAGAACTGACAATAATTCTTTGGTAATTTCTTGCTGATGTGAGCTCAAAAATTCGATTTGAGATATGGCATAGGGAATTTTGGAAATCAGTCTACTGGTTTGCTCAATCATGGTAGGCACCAAGCCTGCAATTAAAAACCCTATAATAAGCCATAATATTACGTACAATAAACCTATGGCTACTACTCTCGGTAGTTTCCATGCCTGAAGTCTGTTGACTAGTGGACTAAGAGTGGCTGTCAAGACAGTCGAAATGAGAACCATGACTACAATATCGCGTATAGTCATCAAAAACCACAAAAAACCAACAAATAGAGCAGTAAATACTATAGTTTTATAGCTGATTTCAACTTTTCGTAGCATAGTGGATCAATTATATCAAACCAGGTGATATTAGGTTGTTTTTTAAACCACACTATTTGCTTTTTCATGATATTGATTTCTTTGGCTTCAAAAGACTTATTCAAACCTCTTTGTCTTACTCTCTCTTTTATTCTTTTTACCAATTCTTCTTTTGGGGCCGTTAGTCCTATTTGAACAAACTTATAAAGGGGTCTCCCTTCAGAGCCTTGAAGGGGGACCCCTTTCAAAATCTCTATTGCTCGAATTAATCTCCTTGGATTATTTTTGTCTGAATTGTTCAACGATTCGGCTTTTTTTGGATTTATACTCTTTAAATAATCAAAAAGCTCTGATACAGATTTATTACTATTTCTCAATTTCATATCTCGGGGAGCATCTACATCCTCCAGATTTTGCACTAATGATTTAATATACAGACCGGATCCACCAACAACAATAGGTAATTTATTTCGAGCCAATATATCTTCAATTGCCTGAAGTGCTAATTTTCGCCATTGGGAGACACTAAATTCTTCTCCTGGTTTTACCACATCATATAGCCATATTCGTGAATCACCAATTAAATCTTTGTCTTTGCCCGTTTCCTGATCATTACCTATATAGACTTGTCTTGAGTCAGCCGAAATTAATTCTCCGTCAAATTCTTTGGCCAAAGCAAGGGCCAATTTGGTCTTCCCTGCGGCTGTCGGTCCACAAATCACTAGCACTCTGTCCATCTTAACTACTGGCGCTTTGATAATGTTTGAGTGAAAAGTTCCAAAATTTCAACGATCCCCACATCGAAACGATTCCTAATACAAACGATATCACCACCAATTTCCAATCCAAAATTC
Source organism: Candidatus Amesbacteria bacterium (assembly GCA_016219445.1). Lineage (GTDB taxonomy): Bacteria > Patescibacteriota > Microgenomatia > CAZETR01 > Amesbacteraceae > JACRNA01. The sequence goes on along the minus strand of JACRNA010000047.1, from coordinate 1,493 downwards.
CAAACAGGGCCTTGGCGGGAAAAGTGAACATTATTCCCACCGGTATTACAAAAGTGAGTATTGACCGTAAAGGTTCAGTAAACAAATCTACTGGAATACGTACCAATGCATTTAGATCTCTATAAATCATCACCGGATGATCAACTGACAAAGTTAAGATGCCAACGGCTAATACACTAATGTGAAATGCAGCCGCAATCAAAAGTGAATTTAAAATCATAAATATAAAATATAAATTAATTGAGTAAAAAGATGCTAACACCCCTATTAAAATTAGAAGCACTCCCATATCTATTAAATCCGGACCACCTAACAAAACTCTGATAAGTGGATTAAATGGCTTAACCAAAACCATGTCGAAACTTCCTGAAACCACAAGCGGTCTAAAATAATAAACCTCCCTAAATAAAAGTTGACCTAGTGTGTCAATGATATTAAAGACCAAATAAAAAACTAATATTTGTTCTCGAGAGTACCCACCAATATTTTTGACACTGCTCATTAGAAAGTATAAAAAAACCAAAAACATTCCATATCTCAATATCTTACTTATTACAAACATAATAACTATAGGGAAATTAACGAGTTGTTTTTGCATAGTATTTGCGTAATATTTGAGAATTATTTTTATTGTCTTCATATTATCTACCGTTTGCTGAATACTCTTTTAATCCTGCTCTAAACATCTTATTAACTAAAAAGTAACCTAATATCAACCAAAGTGACGAAAATAATAATATCTGTATAATCTCTGTCATATTAAATTTGTCTATTAATATTCCTATAGGAAAATAAACCATATAAGGAAATGGTGTAAATCGTAGTAAATTTAATCCTATCTGTGGCAAAATACTCAAAGGGAAAAGTGTACCAGATAAAATTTCGAAAAGAACTAAAAATAAAAACATTAATCCCCAGGTATTCTCAGGCGCCCAGAAAGATACCATAACCGCTAGTTTTGTAATTTGATAATAAATTAACGAGGCCATTATGCAAGCAACAATACCCAACAATAAAATGGGGGCTGAATTTGTAAAATTCAAACTTGGACGGAAAATTATGAATAATATTCCAATTTCCCCGATAGCAAATAGTATATTTAACAATTTACTAGCCCAATCTCGAGTTAACCAATAACCTAAATAATTCATCGGTTTTAATAAATAATTACTAAGATCACCGTTGCTGATCTCTCCACCAATGTTGTCATTTGAAGGCGCAGCAATCACTAAAGTGTTGACCACTAATACCAAAAACACGTAGGCTATCATTTGTTCGTGAGTATACCCAAAAGCTATTTTATTTTGGGAAAAGACACTATTCCATAAGAAATAAGTCATCAAGATACGCAGGATATTGCGGAAACGCCACAAGATAAAATTAAGCCGATAAGTAAACTCGTTTTGGAACGAAAGCTGAAAGACAGTAAGATATTTTTTCATTATGCCAGGTCTTTGCCTGTGAAGACTTCACGGATGATATCTTCTATTTTT
>JACRNA010000042.1 GCA_016219445.1 Candidatus Amesbacteria bacterium | reverse complement strand
CTTCTATCCCTGCTATCTCCAGCAAATGCTAAAGGACGGATCAAAATTGGTCGGTCCAAATGATCCGATCTATTGCGCTGGTTCAGGTGCAAAATATGGAGGATATAGTGGATACAACACCCGTGCAATTTTAGACAACCCTTCTTGGGCTGAATCTGAATATAAAGCCGATTTCGTCCTGATACATTTAGGGACAAACGACATTAGTAGCCGAGTATCGACCGATACAATAATTTCTAACCTAATCGAAATAATAGGTAGATTGAGAGGAAATAACCCCGATGTTCAAATCGTTCTCGCCAAGATTATTCCATTGATTGGGTACGATGTAAATATCCTAAACGATGCTATTGGCAGGTCTTACTTTGGTTTAAATGTCAGAGTGGTTGATTTATATTCTGGCTTTAACCCCAAAAACCTTACAGACAGTGTTCATCCAAATTCCACTGGAGGGTTGTTTATCGCTCAGAGTTTTTGTCAAGCACTTGGAGATATCTGTGATCCAAGTATTTCTATTAAAACTATTACTTCAGATATCGAAAGAGTCAAAAAAACTCAACTTACTTTACCTGGTTCTCCTGTACCAGCTGAATGTAAAGTTATTGGAGTCAATTTTGCCGTCGAATCAAGTGTGGTTGGTATTGAAAACTATAATAAAGCGGTCGAAAATGGCATGGGTTGGATACTGGTAATTGCCGATAAGGGCAGGCTTGAAGCGACAACAGAGGCAGTAAACCGGGCTCTTGCCAGAGGACTAAAACCTATAATCAGAATCGGATCGGGACACGATGCTTTTGGTTTTTCCAAAGATCCCAGAGATTATGCAAATTATCTAAATCAAGTGGCTTCTAAAGCCACTGGTACATTTTATGCAATAGCTGGACCCAACGAACCAGATGCCGAAGATTGGGTCGTGGGTCATCCCTATGAAATCGGCACCGATGGGGCTCCGAACACGACAGTCATAAATGATCTGGGACAGATCCTCGCTGAATATATGAATTTTTTAATTGGCAATCTCAAAAGCCCAAAAATTAGGCTTCTCTCTCCCTCTTTCAATCTCTCCTCGTGGTCTGGAGAATATATTATCAAAGCCATGCTTGACAATGGAGCGAATTTTGGCGGTCTGTGGGGATATTCTGGTAATGCTTATGGATTACACAGTCGAGTCTATATTAACGTCAAAGGTGACCCAAATGATATAGATATCCAGACAAAAAAACTGATAGTTAGTCCACTTGGTTATACTTTACCAAAAAGACCAATTGTTTTAACTGAGTTTGGAAACACCGTACAGGACATGAAGGTACTCGCCGAAGACGTCAAGAGAGTTAAATCCGGAATAAATGGCATTGTCGGAGCATTGTTGTTTAATGCCTTTGATACCAATAAGTGGGGCTGGTCACACTTTGCTATCAAAAACTTTGAAGAAATTTTGGGAGCTGAATGCATCCAAAAAGTCAAAACCCCGCCAGATTTGTCCAAATTTTTACCACCAACCAGTATCCCCTGCGACAAGACTGTCGATCCGGAATTTCATCCCAATAGGCCATATCCATTTAATCCATGTGACCCACTCATTCCGAGCGGAGCCATAAATGCAAAGGATATTGCCAAACCAAAAGATAAAAAAGATTACACTACTTTTGCCTGTGGCAATACTTTGACTCCTATCAAAACCAGCTATTTTGATGCCTATGGTGACAACACCAATAGCTCGGATTTAGTCTGTGAGAAAAAAGGGCTAAAGGTTACTTGCTGGCGAAGTGAAGAGTTTGACGTGACGATCGATCTGTCCAAGGCAAACCTGGGAATTATTAGTAACACCCAAGATCAGGATCTGACTGACGAGCAAAAAGTCAATGAATACTTAAATTGGTACCTTGGTGGATCATCTCAGACGGTAAACTTTTCTGGACCATTACAAAAATTGTTACCAAGATCTTTTTTGAACACTGCCCAAAGAACTCTGGCTAGTACAGTAAACAAAGAAGTGCACAATTACAAATCAATCTTTTCCAATATTACTTTACAAAATATTTTGAAAGATATACCATACACCTCACTCGAAGACGCAGTCGGTGAATATACGATCTCTGTTTATCCACCAAATGCTCCAGGTAATCCCCAAGATCCCAGCGTAGTCCCTCCCAAAGGGCACAATGAAATTAAAGAATTGAAACTGACTATTAAGTCTGCTGAAAAAGCTAAAAAATGATAAGATAAATTAATGCTCAAGAAAATATTTATTACCATCTTTTTGCTAGTCTTTTCTTTTGGTTTGGCAACCAATGTCCAGGCAGTGGCTCTAGAAAGTAAAGCCTGGTCTCCGGAAATTGAGCCCTATATCACCAAAGAAAGCTATGACGTCCTAAAGCTGGTATTCGAAGTCATCACCACTAAGAATAAATGGAACGATCCAAATGCCGTGTCAATTGCAAACGAAAATTATGTTTGTGGCCAAGAAAATACTATGAGTGCTGTCTGTCACATCAGCTTTGTGGCCAAAGTCCTAGGAAGCTTACCTGTAGCAGGCATGATGCCAAGAACTGCCGAAGAATTAATTGCTATGGAAAAAAGTGTCAATAATGTCAAGCACGCAGCCCAGACAATGAGGCCTCTAGATGACGGGTCAATAGCCGGTAGTGGCCTAAACATGTTTCGAGTTGCCTTCAATTACCCTTTTAGCCATTTTCCAGCTTCGGCAAAACAGGAAATAAAGTCAGTCGCCCAGAAAATGTTTGATCCGCCAGGCGCTCTGGCTCAAGGCATTGGCTTTACAAAATTGAATACTTCAAGAGATGGTTACTCAGTTGCCACAATTATAGTTTTGTGGACTGCTAGCCGAAATGCGTCTTTGTTGGTAATTGTGGTTTTATTGATTGCAGCCGGCTTTATGGTCATGTTCCGCTCGCAAATCAATCCCCAGACGGTCGTTACTGTCCAGATGATACTGCCCAAGCTTGTGATAGCCCTGGTCCTGACCACCTTTTCTTATGCCATTGTGGGTTTTGTTCTCGATATGGTCTATGTAGTCATTGCTGTCGTTGTGGGACTCTATTCTTATTCGTCGATTGGAGTCGGAAACCTTGTGGCTGGTGGTGATGTGGCCAAAAACATTGCTATTCTCTGGAATGCCGATTCCACATATATTGGCAATGTCTTTTTGGGCTATTATCTTCAATCGACCTGGAATACAGTCCAAAACATACTGATTAACACACTTAATCTAACGCTTTGGACTTCATTGCTTCCGTCTTTTTTAACCGTAAATTCACAAGTTAATGTAATTTTGTTTGGTATAGACTTAGGTCTTTTGGTCTGGGCACTTTGGGGAAACCTGAAAATTGTCTATACCCTATACATGGCCTATTTGCAATTACTTATTCTCACCATTACTGCCCCTCTCCAAATCATGATGGATATTATTCCTTCCAAAGAATCATCCGGATTTGTACCTTGGTTTAAATGCGTGGTTGGGAATGCCTCGGTCTTTGCTCTGACTGCTATAGTCGTCATTGTCATGCAGGTGGTTTTTAATTTTGTCGATTGTGGAAGCCTGACAATAAAACCCCCTTCTATTTTCACTCTTAGTGGTGGAACTGGAGTCTCACCAGTAAACGCACCTGCATGTTCAAGTGGGAGTAAACCAGATTGGGTCGGTACATATGGCATAGAGGGCTTGTTTAGTAGGGGTAGTGGATTTACATTACCATTCTTGGGAGGCACTGACCAGCTGGCTGGTGATATTACAAAGCTCGGCGATCAAAATGGAATGTCTGGTATTTTTCCTATAAAAATAATATTAAACAATATTGTTTCAGGGGCGGGGGTGTTTGAACCGTTGGTTAATACTGCTGTAATTAGTTATTTAAATTCCACTTCAACTGCAATAGGTCTTTTGGAACGAACAGGATTTACCTTTTTGCTCGTGGGTATTATCAATATGGTGCCGGGTCTTATTACCACCATCAAGAAAAACCTCTGTAAGGGCGAAGAGATCAACTTTGGTGAAGCTCTCAAGCCTCTTCAGGATGCTTTTGCGCAATTTACAAAGGTTGGTCCACTTAAGCTTAAATAATCAGAAGCAACGGCACAGTTGACGGACGATATTTCCAATCAATATTATCGCTCCAAAGCCTCCAGTCAAGAGACCTCCAAAAATTATTCCCAATCTAGTTTTATAATCCATAAAATTATTTTACCCCATATTTTCACAAATGTAACGTTCGTGAAAAGAAAGTGATTGTAATTTAAGCTTCACGCTGTAGAGTAGAGATACTGCCTATGGATCAACATCCTGTACCACAGAATATTTCTTCCTATGAGTTCCG
>JACRNA010000046.1 GCA_016219445.1 Candidatus Amesbacteria bacterium | reverse complement strand
CTGCCACGAACTTATTCCCTAATTCTGTAATCAGCAATACTCTATCTGCAAATTCCGTAGATGTCCTGTTAATTTTAACATCCTGAATAGCTATAGCGGGACTTGGTGGACTCTGCTGCAGTGAAAGGATCTTCTTATCTAAATCAAGTATGTAGTTGGCGTCTGTAACGTTCTGACTGTTTGTAAATAGAATCGAATCCAATAGCGAACTTCCACTCCAGTTATTGTTAATCCTAACTGTTACATCAGCTAGACCGTTAGGCGGATTATTCCACTGACACCCAATCTGACTAATCACAAGTTTTTCTGAAATTCTATCGTTCTGAACATTGGATGTTGTGGTAATACTATTTGCCAAAGATGTTTGTAAAAAGTGGTCTATTTACAAATCAAAAAGTACATATGAATACTCGGGTTATAAAACATATGTATGATAAAAAACCCTCGGAAGAATTTGACGCGATTCTTACAAATTTGTCAAAAATAGTTAGTCAGGTTGAAGTGATTTATCAAAATCTTAAGGCAAAAAGAGGTGATATCTGTCTGTTGGGAAAAGTTAAAGGCATAAGATACATTTGTTCAATTGAGACATCTGAAGTGGGGAACACAGTGGTAACCTGTTTCAGGTTGCGAGACGAAAATTACCTAAAGAAGTATAAAATATTGTGGAGCAGGAAGGGTGGCGATCCTTCATCGTAATGCTTTCGAAACCTCGGCTTGCGCTTTGGCCTACTTACATCCCGCAGTAGAGCCTTTCTGCATTTCTACTCCGATTATCATTATACACAATAATGTCAATATTTTGTTGGGGATTGAAAAAGGAAGGAAATAAATAGAGACCATTCGGGATTCGCCTGCGGGGTGATTTGCTGGAATCCCTGCATGGTCAGAAGGGAGAAAAAGGCGGGCTGACGCCCGCCTCTACAAAACTTTGACAAGCGGAGTAAAAATCTAAAAAACAGTCGGCCGACTGAAAAATAAAATGATATGATTAAATAAAATATGAAGTACTCAAAACTTTTTCCTAAAACCTTGCGTGAACCCAAACGGGACATGGTAGCCGTGTCTCACAAGCTACTCTATATGGCTGGATTTGTTCGTGAGCTTTCAGCCGGGCGGTATGAGCTTTTGCCATTGGGAATGAGAGTCTTCCAAAAACTAGTCAATCTTATCGACAAAGAAATGGAAGCGATAGATTCGCAGAGATTTAGTATTCCGCTTTTGCAACCAATTGAATTTTGGCAAAAATCAAACCGTGATAAAGCTTGGGGTAGCCTATTGATGAAGATAAAAGACAGAAATGAATCAGAATTTGCCTTGAGCGCGACAGGTGAAGGAATTGTTACTGAAATGGTTAAAGAATCTAGTCCGTCACACAAAGATCTACCCATAATCTTGCATCAATTTATTGCCAAATTTAGAGATGAGATGAGACCACGGGGCGGGCTTTTGAGAGTGCGTGAATTTGTGATGAAGGACGCCTATTCATTTCATACTTCTGAGGAAGATTTTATGAAAACCTATCAGGACTTTTATCAGGCTTACTCACGCATTTGCGACAAACTTGAACTCACTTATTATCCCTGTATTGCAGATAGTGGAGCTCTGGGTGGAGATTATTGTCACGAATTTCAAATTCCCTGTGAAGCGGGAGAAGACAAGATCGTCAAATGTGATAGTTGCAACTATGCAGCCAATATTGAAAAGTCCGAATTTGTGCGCGATGAGGTTAACAAAGACCAAGAGCTTAAATTTTATCAAATCGTGGACTTACCGACAAATGTCGCCAAGATCAAAGAGTTGGCGAAACATTACGGTATTCCAGAAAATTGTTTTATCAAAAATGTTGTTTACAAAACAAAATCTGGCAAATTAGTAATCGCCACGGTTACTGGAAATATAGAAGTAAATGGTTTTAAACTAGCAAAATTAGTCGGAGAAGATGAACTGGAATTAGCTACTGCTGAAGATTTGGCCAGTATCGGTGCAAAGACGGGCTTTGTCCATTCCTGGGGTTATGAAGAACATAAGAAGAAGATAATCTTTGTCGTCGATGAGTCTATTACTAAGGCTAAAAATCTCTATGGTGGATACAAAACCGGGACGACAGATCCAATAAATGTCAATTATGGCCGGGATTTCTCAGCAGATCTGGTGGGCGATATTGCTGATCCGTATGATGACGCTCTTTGTAAAAGTTGCAAAAAAGGCAAGTTAAAAATTATTCGAGCGGTAGAATTTGGACACATCTTTAAATATGATCACTTTTATACCAAACATCACGATGGGTGTTTTATAGACAAAGACGGGAATAAAAAGTTGATGTATATGGGAGCCTATGGTATTGGTATTGAGAGAGCCATGGCAATACTCGTTGAATCACATCATGACGCGAAAGGAATTATATGGCCAAAAATTGTAGCACCATATCAAGTTCATCTGATAGAAATCAAGATATCAGCTCAAGAAATATATAATAAACTACGTGATGCAGGTATAGAAGTTTTGTGGGACGAGACAGATATTTCTGCCGGACAAAAATTTGCCAATGCGGACTTGATTGGGATTCCGGTCCGCCTCGTGGTCTCGGAGAAAACAGGAGATAAAATAGAATATAAAGAAAGAAATTCGGACAAAGTTGAACTATTGAATATTGAGGATGTAATAAAGAGAATTGCATAGTTGTGTTATACTGTACATATATGTACAGGATAACAGAGCTAATCAAAACTGGAAGAACGATATTTCATACCCAAGATCTGATGCTTTTGTGGAAGATAAGCAATGTAAATACTTTGTATACTACTGTAAAACGCTATATTCAAAACGGAGTTTTATATTCAGTCCGTAAGGGAATATATTCTCTTATTCCAGTAGACAAAATAGATCCAGTCCTGCTAGGTCCTGTGTTGGCTCATAGATATTGTTATTTGAGTACCGAGAGTGTCTTGGAGAGAGCGGGTCTTATGCCCCAGATAATATCTGGATTAACCTATGTTAGTGATTTGTCTCAAAAAATAATATATGCCAATAAAGTTTATTCATTTAGACAATTAAGGCCTCAGTTTTTGTATAATAAAAGTGGAGTGAATGAGGAAAATGGAATACTGGTTGCCACTGTCGAACGGGCTGTGGCCGACCTGTGGTATTTCAACCCAAAGCATCACTTAGATAATTTGAAGCAAATTGATTTGATTAAAGTAAAAAAAATACAGAAAGAGATAGGTTATGAATAATGCTAAGCATAAATTTCAACTCTTGAGGCTCTTAAAAGCAGCAGTAGACAAGCCTGAACTGAGAGAGCATCTTTATTTTAAGGGTGGGACCTGCGCGATGCTTTTGGGGTGGCTTGACCGCTTTTCTGTGGATTTGGATTTTGACATTGATCCGAAAGTTGATATCCAAAAAACCAAATCGGCTTTTCTAGACATTTTTAAAAAACTAGAGTTGGAAATAAAAGATCAGTCGAAAAATGCGGTGGAATATTTTCTCAAATATCCAGCAGAAAAAAACGAAAGAAATTCAATTAATCTCGACGCTTTGGGCACTGTATATAAAGCAAATAGGTACGAAAATTATTATTTTGCAGAATTAGATCGATTTATCAGATGCCAAACTCGGGAAACTATGTTTGCAAACAAATTGGTAGCCATAGCTGATAGGGTATCGAAAGGCAAAAGAATTGCCGCTCGTGATATTTATGATATTTATTATTTTTATTCCCAAGGGTTTTCATATGAGACTGAGGTGATAGTAGAAAGAACGGGTAAAACCCCAAGTGAATACTTTGGACAACTATTGGTACTTATAGAGCAGGAATTGACACAAACAATCATAGACGAAGATCTAAATTATTTGCTTTCTTTGGAAAAATTCAAAAAAATAAGGCTAAGCTTAAAGGAAGATGCTTTGCTTGTGGTAAGGCAAGAAATGTCAGACATCTCTTGACAAAAATGGTCTTTTGATTCACAATTACTACTATATGGTTAGTATATCTGGAATAAAATATCAAAAAGAGTTGGAACTTTTGCCTTATTTGAATAAAAGTCAAGCCAGAATTTTGATTGGTAAAGAAAGCCGGAATCTGGACAAAAAAATAGACCAACTTAAAAAAATGGGTTACCTCAAAACCATTAAAAACAGTCTATATGTTTCCGATATTTATTACGGAAAAGTTGATAAGAAATTGTACTTAGAATATGTCGCCAATATTCTTCGATTTCCATCGTATATTTCGTTGGAATACATTTTGTCGGTAGAAGGATTAATTCCAGAGGCTGTCTATGCCATAACTTCAATTACAATCAAATCTTCGCGGACGTATCAAAATTTTATGGGTAATTTTATTTACCAAAATATAAGAAACGAACTTTTTATGGGATACAGGCAGGATAATTGGGAAGGCAAATCTATTTTGAAAGCCAGTAAAGCCAAGGCACTTTTTGATTTTCTCTATCTAAAAAAAATGATAAATTTAAAGATGGAGATTACCATAGATTTGCGGATCAATTGGGACAATTTCAGTTCGGCGGATTTATCTGAATTTAGTCAGTATGTGACGGTCTCAAAATCCAAAAAAATGATACGGATATTAAATATAATCAGAAAATATGTTTCTAAATGATCTAAAAAATATCTTTTCGCAAAATAAGGATAAAAACCCATTTTATGTCCGCAATTTTCTCAAAGAGAGTATTCAATATTACGTCTTGCACTTTGTAAGCCAATCAAAATGGAACCAATGTCTAGTATTTAAAGGCGGGACTTGCTTGAGGATATTTTTTGATCTGCCCAGACTGTCGGAAGACTTGGATTTTGACATAATAAATATCAAGGATTTTGACATGGCAGAGTTTATAAAAGCAATCAGAGACTATTTTAAATCTTTAGTTCAATATGATGATTTTGATATTAAGTTGGCCGGGGATAACCGGACTTTATATCTACGCTTTCCAATATTAAACAAAATTGGCATGACGATTGGTTCTGCCGAAACCAATATTATTTTTGTGCGTATCGATGTAGCCGAAGCTGAGGGCTCGGCCTATTCAACCGAAATAGCAGTAAAGTCATATTCTCATTTCTCTTTGCTCATAAAACGATATTCGCTACCCGATTTGATGGCTAGTAAAATTGCGGCTATTCTTACTCGGGAGAAAATGGAGGGAACCACTAAAATGGAACGATTTAAGGGACGCGATTATTATGATTTGATCTGGTATTTGGAAAAGAATGTTTCCCCGAATTGGGATTATTTGACTCAGATTACCGGATTTACTAAAAATGAAGCGATAGATAAATTAACTCAAAAAATCAATACAATAGATTTATCGCTTTTGAGTCAAGATTTGACTCCGTTTTTCCAAGATAATTCATTTGTAAAAATGTTTAGTCAACACTTTAGAGATATATATGCCAGTAAAATGTTAAAATAAATGGGCATGGATAAGATTAGTGTCCCAAAACACATAGCCTTAATTTTGGATGGAAATAGACGTTGGGCTCGGGCTCGTGGACTAAAACCCTGGGAAGGTCACAAGGCTGGTCTAGAAGCTGTCATTGAAGTGGCCAAAGCCAGCCGTGATTTTGGAGTGCACACTTTTACAATTTGGGCATTTTCTACCGAGAATTGGGACCGGTCACAGCAGGAGATAGATAAAATTATGGATTTGTTTGACAAGGCTATGGATGAATTTAGAAAAGATTTGATAACTAATCAAGTCAGATTTATTCATCTGGGGCGAAAAGACAGATTACCAGCAAAATTAGTTGCAAAAATGGCTCGGATTGAGGAAGAAACCAAAGATTTCGATGAGCACACCTTAAATTTAGCTCTAGATTATGGTGGCAAAGATGAGATAGTTAGAGCAACCAATAAAATATTAGAAAATAGTTTGCAGAAAGTAGATGAAAAGATATTTGAGTCGTATTTAGACACTGCTGGTCAACCATATCCCTATGTAGATTTATTTATTAGGACAAGCGGTGAACAGAGAACCTCTGGTTTATTACCATGGCAGATGTCTTATGCGGAAATGTATTGGGAATTAGATCACTTGCCTGACTTTTCGCCAGTCAAGTTAAAAGATGCCATTTTGGATTATTCTTGTCGGAGACGCCGGTTTGGGGGAAATGACAAAGAAGAGCATCTAAAATTTAATCCCAAAGTTGTCGCTAAATTGGATTTGGAATGGCGTCATGCTCTAGATTTGCATCAAGATGAAAAATTTAGAGATTTAATTATTAGATATGTCAAAGAACACTATGGTTTATCTAAAGAATTAGCCAAAACTGCGGGTGTAGAATTAGCAAAAGCCTTAGTTTATGGTAAAAAAGAAGATTGGGTTGAAGCTAAAAAAGCGCTCGAGGGTTTATACGAAATAATTGGCAAGACACTGGGCCTAGCTTTGGAACCTAAAATAGTGGCATCTTTGGAAGTCGACCTTTGGAGAGACGGTCATGAAGAAAGAAAAATGCGAAAATTATTGGCCGAGAAATTCAGATTTTCTGATCTCCAGGCTTCAAAATCTGCTCACTTGGCATTCCTGGCCAATGAAGAAATAGTTAAGAATAATTTTACAAAGGCCAGAGGATACTTAGAAAAATTTTACGAAGCTCTGAAAGAAAGAGTGGCCTAATTTGCCACAATATGTTTACTGTTTGGATGGAGATCTTGAAGAACTGAAATTTCGTCACTATGAACTGAAACTCGATAGGTGAGTGAGTCGTGTTCATCACGGGTTTTCTGTAATTCACCCACAACTTCATCCATTTTAGTTAGAAATACATCTTTAGTTGGAAGGAGTCCAATTCTTTTTTCAAACTCATCTCTGGTTGGAAAAGGTTTAAGCTTTTCATTTAGTTTTTCCTCAAGTTTAGTCTCTACCACTTCTTCGACAATTGACTTTATTTGTTTTAGATCCTGTGATGTTAACATATATTCTATTAAACACCGTGAAGAGAAAATGTCAAGCTACGACTTTGGTGTCATACCAAGAAGCCAGAGGACAGCTTCTTTTTTGTAGCGTCGGTCACCGCGGGAATTGATGCGGATCGGTACAAGTTTGCCACGCTTGCCCCAGCGCTTGATGGTGAGGACTGAGACGCGTAAAACATTTGCTACTTCTTTGACAGTCAGCAAATCTGGAAGATCATCAAGTTTTAATGTTGCCATGTGATACCCAAATTACCACTTTGATATATGTATGTCAATGGGTAATTAATTCACAATCCACCAATTCACTTTCAGTTTCAATAAAAATTCTCTGATGTAATGACGCCTAATTGGGCATCTTTGTAACGGCCGGCAAACGCTCTTGACGGATTTCCTTTCGAAAGTTTTATTTCCAGTCCCACAAGAGATTTATTTTCTTGGCTTAAGACCAAATCAACTTCTGATCCTTGAGATGTTCTCCAAAAATTGAGATTAAAGCCAGTTTTTAAATAATCATTTAATTTATAAAATTCACAAATTATAAAGTTTTCAAAAATGGCACCGCTGTCACGCCGTAAAAACGGAGAAGAAAAGTCGTTTATAAGAGCGTTTCGTAATCCCAAATCATGGAAGTAGATTTTTGGGGATTTTCCAATCTCATCCCGGGCGTTTTTGGAGAAAGGATATAGCCTAAAAATAATATAACTTTGTTCAAAAATCTCGATATATTTCTTCACTGTGCGGGTGTCGATATTCAATTTTCTGGAGAGCTCGGCATAATTTATAAGATTGCCTATCTGATGGGCCAGTAATTTTAGCAAGTCCAGAGCAACTTTACGGTTTTCAATGAGATCCAGTTCCAATATATCTTTAAATATCACACTGTCACTAAGATTAAGCAGATATTCCGTATCACTTGGATGTTCAACCAGATATGGATATAGTCCATAAGTGAGTATTCTTTCCAAGGTGGCCCGAAGATTAAATAATAAGACCTGGGGATCAAAAGATATGAGACCGGTTTTCAAAGTTTCGCTAATATTATAGTTATTGATTTGGTCACTTGTCTGTTCTAAATATTCAGCAAAAGTCAGGGGGTAGAGATGATATTCTATTTTTCTGCCTGCCAGACTTTCGGCGGTCTTGTTTTTGATATTCAGAGCCGATGATCCTGTAATAATAAGGTGTTTGTCCGGGAATTGATCAAAGATTATTTTGGCTGCCCGGCCTGGATTTGAAAGTAGATGAATTTCGTCCAAAATAATGGTATTCGAAATGTTAGAAAAAACCAGTTTATAGAAAAACTGGTCATAGGTTTCAAAATTTTTCCAAACAGGCTCGTTATCTAATAAAAAATATTGG
>JACRNA010000045.1 GCA_016219445.1 Candidatus Amesbacteria bacterium | reverse complement strand
GTTAAATTTTGGCTTAGTTCTAGGAACCTTGGGCTTGATTAATTTGATTATTTAAAGTATTATCCGCCTCATGCAGACTTCAAAGAAAACCATTAATCCCACACTCGAAAAACAGTTGTCACAGACGGTATACCAGCTTTTTTGCGACATAAAAAATGTTTCTGATGCCAAGACCGTTTTGAAAACTATTCTGTCCCCGACAGAACTATCGACGGTCATAAAAAGAGTCAGTATTGCCTATTGGCTTTCCAAAAACCGTAGTTACGAAAACATTAAGAATAATCTGATGGTTTCCAGTGCCTCGATATCCGATATCCAAAAACATATTAGATCTGAGGGCTGGCAAGCAGTATTGCGTTTTATAAACGCTGAAGAATGGGCTAGTATTTGGGAACAAAAGATCAAGAGTGTTTTTAAAAGATGATATTCGGATGTTATAATACTCTTATGAACAAATTTGTTACCATGATGCAAATGACTTCCGTTTAGGCGGGGCTTTTGTGTTTATCAAATCACCCCGCGCAAGCGGGATTTTTAGTGGTTCGACATAGCTCACCATGAACAACATCATTACTATTACTACCGATTTTGGAGATCAATTTGCCACTTCGCAACTGAAGGCGGTTATTTATTCTCTGAATTTTACCGGACAACTAATTGAAAACCATGATATCGCACCTTTTTCAGTAATCGAGGGAGCCTATGGAATCTGGCAATTATCCAAATACTGCCCTACCGATACTATTCACGTAGGTATTGTCGATCCCGGAGTGGGCGGTACCCGGGCAGGAATTATTATAAAGACCAAAAACTTTTGGTTTGTGGGTCCGGACAATGGATTGTTCTGGGAGACAGCCAACCGCGACAGAATAAAAAACATCTGGCAAATTGACGAAAGTTATTTTGGACAGATTTCCAATACATTTCATGGGCGGGATGTGTTTGTCAAATCAGCTGTGTTTTTGGCTCAAGGACTATTACCCGAAAGTTTTGGTTGTACCGAAATATCAAAAATTGAACAGTTGGAATTTAAACCGAACCAGGTAGTTCATATTGATCATTATGGAAACATCAAATATTGGGGAAATAATGCTTTTGATCTTCCGGTCGTGAATACTTTTTCAGATGTTGAACCAAATCAACCGCTAATTTTAAATGGCAGTAGTGACCTATTGGAGCTGGCGGTCAATCTCGGCAGCGCCAAAGACAAATTTGGGTTACAATTAGGACAAATAATCAAATCTTTATGAGCTTCAAAGTAAATAAAATTCACCATATTGAACTAACTGTTAGAAATGCTGGAGATTTTTATCTTGGTCTTACTACCCACAGCAAACCAAATGGGGAATTTGACGAGACAGTCACTGGCCTTGATCATGTATCTTTTGAGGTTGATTTCCGTCAGGATCTTGATTCCGCGATAGATTTTTTTGATAAAAATAGTATTAAGCATGGAGAAACCAAAGAACTGTCCAACAATTTGTGGGTACTGGCCTTCCGCGATCCTGATAATATACAATTAGAACTATGTTACAAAAAATCATGAACAATAAGTTTTTTATTACGGCATCGATCCCTTACGTTAATGCTAGACCCCATGTGGGTTTAGCTTTGGAGTTTATCCAGACAAACGTCATTGCTCGCTATAACAAACTTATTGGCAATGATGTCTTGACATTATCAGGAACAGACGAAAACGCCTTAAAAAATGTCCAAGCGTCTGAAAAAGATGGTTTGCCTATCCAAGAATTTGTTGACAGAAACAATGTCTGGTTTGAAAGACTATCTGAGCTTCTCAATGCAAAGTTTGATGTCTGGCAAAGAGGAAGCAATCAACTAACCCATTATCCGGCCAGCCAAAAATTATGGAATCTTTGTCAAAAAGATATATATAAAAAGAAATACAAAGGACGATATTGCGTGGGGTGCGAATTGTATTACGAACCGGAAGAACTAAACCAAGATGGAGAATGCAATGAGCACCCAGGGATAAAATTGGACGAAGTGGAAGAAGATAATTATTTCTTTGCCCTATCTAAATATCAAGATCAAATCATCAAACTTATTGAGACCAACGAACTGGAGATTGTTCCTAATGAAAGAAAAAATGAGGCTTTAACATTTATAAAATCTGGATTGAAAGATATTAGTATTTCTAGAAGCAACGAAAGAGCAAAAAATTGGGGAGTGCCGGTTCCAAATGATCCGACACAGAGGGCTTACGTCTGGCTTGACGCTTTAAATATTTATCAATCGGGCATTGGGTTTGGATGGGATGATGAAAAATACAACAAATGGTGGCCGGCTGATGTTCATGTCATTGGCAAAGGAATTATCCGTTTCCATGCCATCTATTGGCCGGCATTTTTATTATCGGCCGGGTTAAAATTGCCAAAGAAAATCATGGTTCATGGCTATTACACCGTCAATGGCCAAAAAATGTCCAAGACTCTAGGCAACGTTTATGATCCAGTTCCGCTTTTGGAAAAATATGGGGCTGATCCTTTGCGCTATTATTGTCTGGCCAAAACTCCACCTTTTACCGATGGTGATTTTTCCGAAAGTAAATTTATTGAGTCATATAATTCCGATCTAGCCAATGGTTTGGGAAATTTGGTAGCCAGAGTAGCTAAATTGTGCGAGAAGGAAAGCTTTGAATTTACGGCAGACGCTTGGCGGTTTGAAGAAGAACCCTTTGAAAAAATCCGCCAGAACCTGGATAAATTTAAGTTTAATGATGCTTTAGGAATAATCTGGGGATGGATTTCTGATCTGGATAAAAAGATCGAAGAGCACAAACCCTGGGTTCTCTCACCAGAAAATCTAAAATTAAGACTGGATGACTATGTCAATCAAATCAGAATGATCGCTACTGCTCTTCAGCCATTTTTACCGGAAACCGCGGAGAAAATATTAGCCCAATTTGCCGAACCCACTATCAAAAGCGGTGAAATTCTATTTCCCCGTATTAAATAGCGTATCTTGTAGGAATCTTTGAGGGATTAAAGCCTTTAATTATTTTTGTAGCTTCCAAAATTTCAATTCCCATCGGTTTTCCGGTCTTAGATATATCTACGACGACTCCGTCAGTAATCTTCTTACTATGAGAATATGGGCTGGAATTAAAGTGAAAATAGACTGAATCTGTTGTTTTATCGTATTTAATTTTCATATTGAATTTTCGTTGAAATAATTTTCTGTCCTTGTATGATGGAATAATGTTATGAGAAGATTTGATAGTTGTACGGACTTTAAATAAGCTTATTTTTCTGTATTTTAATTGATCCTTTGCGTGAGACGAGTACTTTAATCTCATACTAAAAGTATAATATAAGCATGACCGATGCGCATTGTCATCTCCAAAACTTAGAAAACTTTGATATTTCAGACTTAAAATATGTTATTTGTGCCGGGTTTGATATTGAAAGCTCAAAAAAGGCAATTGAGATTGCACAGAAATATCCAAGCGTCTATGCCACAGTTGGCATTCATCCAGAAACAAACGATGAATTAGGAATTATGAATAATGAATTACGAAAGCTGGTTAAAAAAAACAAAGTTATCGCTATTGGAGAATGTGGACTGGATTCAGATGATCCGAAAGAATTAGAATTACTAAAATTACATGTCGATCTAGCCAGAGAATGTAATTTGCCCTTGGTCATTCATAATCGAAATCAGGATCAAAAGATTTTGGAAATTTTGGGAGATTATCACAAGGTAATGTTGCACTGCTTTGCTTCTGATATGGGTTTTATGAAAGAATGTGTCAGCCGAGGTTGGTATATCAGTTTTGGGGGAATATTGACTTTCAAAAAGAGTGATTATTTACGTGAGGTAGCAAAAGCAGTACCCGATGATAAATTGTTAATCGAAACAGATTCACCGTATTTATCGCCAGAACCGAATCGAGGAATGAAAAATAGCCCGATAAATGTTAAAATAATCGCACAGCTATTGGCCTATTTACGTAATACTTCAATTGATCAAATTGAAGAAATTACTGACAAAAATTGTCAAAGACTATTTAATTTATGAAAAGATTATTGGAAATTATTCCTGGATTAATATCATGGAACATTATATTGTTTCTTTTTTGGGGTGGCTATTTTTTTCCTGACTTAGCCGCTTATTTTATTCTCCTCTTTGACGTCTTCTGGGTTTACAAAGGACTATCGCTACTGGTGGCTACTCTCCTATCTCACTTTCGCATACAAGCCGCCACAAATTTGGATTGGATGAAAGAGGTGGCGGGTTTTGGCGACTGGAAAAAAGTCCGCCATATCATTCTAGTCCTAGTGGCAAACGAACCATTGGAGGTCTATGAAAAAACTATCGAAGCCCTCACCCATCAGACTTTTCCGCTTAAACAAATTGCAGTAGTGGTCGCCACCGAAGAAAGACTCCCCAAGGGGGCAATTGGTGCAGAAAGTTTACGAAAGACTCTGGGTAAGAAATTTGGAGCTTATATTGTCACAATACACCCCAAAGGAATTGTGGGCGAATTGATCGGCAAATCGAGTAACGAAGCCTGGGCAGCCAAAAGAGCCAAAGAATCATTGATTGACAAGAAAGGCTGGGACATACGCTACACCACTATCACTTCCAATGATGCCGACGCCATCCTGCATTCCCAATATTTGGCATACCTGACTTTCAAGTTTTTGGACGATCCGCACCGCTATCTCAAATTCTGGCAACCGGCAATTGTTTTTTATAATAATATCTGGCGGATTCCTATGCCTAGCCGTGTGGTCAATGCTCTATCCAATATCTGGCAAATCAGCATTTTGTCGCGCAAAGACCGCTTGGTAAATTTTTCCAATTACACAGCATCGTTACGAATGATTCACGACATAGGCTACTGGGATACTGATGTCATTCCGGAAGATTACCGGATATTTTTCAAAGCCTTTTTTGCCCTCGACGGTAAAGTCGAAGTCGAGCCAATATTCCTGCCGTCTTCAGCTGATGCAGCTGAGTCGTCCAGTATATGGAAGACATTTTACAATGACTATCAGCAGAAAAAACGCTGGGCTTGGGGAGTCTCCGACCTACCTTTATTTATAATGATGTTTGTTAGCAAACCCCACATCTCGTTTGTTAATAAGTTGTTGAGGATTATACGCGTTATTGAGGATCATATCCTCTGGCCTATTAATTGGTTTATGATTACCGCCGGAGTCTTTATCGTGACTTTGGTTAATCCTGTATTTCAAAGGACTTCTCTTGGGTATGCCTTGCCAAAGATTTCCTCAGGCTTACTTTCTATTCTGTTGTTTGCCTTGATAATTCTTGTCTTTGTTGAGCTAAGACAACGACCACCTCGTCCAAAGGACCAACCCCGCTGGAAATCCTGGTCTGCCCCATTTGAATTTATTCTCATGCCGGTGGTGGCTTTTTTCTTTGGCGCCCTACCTGGACTTGATGCTCATACCCGGTTGATGCTTGGTAAATACATAGAATACCGCGTAACCGAAAAAATAAGCTAAAATAGATTTATGTTCAAACTAAAGCTTAGGACATGGCAATTGACAGTATCCCTTTTGGTGATATCTGTCGGTACTATATTTTTTCATTGGCAGACACTTCCTCCTGAAATTCCACTCTGGATAGGAAGACCCTGGGGAATCGATCAGTTATCTGGGAAATATGGAATTTTCTGGATTCCTGGGCTTATTTTGATATTTCAAATAGTAGGCATGGTATTGGTCAAATTATTAAAGTCAGACATATTTTTGGTTAGTATTATATTGGTCACAACAGGTGTCTCCCAGATTATCTGTACTCTGGCTTTTATTAGAATCATTATGATGATTACATGACAAGCATAATCTTACTGAGTCTGGCTGCCATAGCTTCTTATCTTGTCAGTCAAATTGTATGTAAATATGGCAAAAAACTTCAAATTCTCGACGATCCAAAGTCACACAAACATCCCAAGGTTGTTCATACTACTACAGTCCCCAGGGGTGGTGGAATACCCATATCTCTGACTATCATATCAATACTCGCTCTGTTTGGAGGTCTAAATAAAGAGACCGTGGGAATTATTGCCGGAATCACCATACTTGCGGTTACAGGCTATATAGATGATCGGTTTGAAGAAAAATTTTCACCTTATTTTAGACTTTTGTTAAATATTATCGCTGCCTGCTGTGTGGTCTTTTCCGGCATCAGTATCTGGTATATTACCAATCCTTTTGGGGGAGTAATACAGTTTGACTTTTGGATTTCTGCGGGACTGGCCATATTTTGGCTTGTCTGGATGCAAAATATTGTCGGATGGAGTAGTGGAGTCGATGGTCAATTGCCGGGCTTTGTAATCATCGCAGCTCTCACTATGGCTTTATTGGGAACGAAATTTGGCGAAGGTTCAAACCAAAATTTGATGCTCATTTTGGCTCTGACTACTGCTGGAGCATACCTTGGATTTTTACCTTGGAATTGGTTCCCTCAGAAAATGCTCCCGGGTTACGGGGGAAAAAGTCTAGCAGGATTTCTCCTAGGTACTCTGGCAATTCTGTCTTCCGCCAAGGTCGGTGCCATGCTTTTGGTCCTGGGTATCCCCGTTTTAGACGCTGTTCGAGTAATTATCAAAAGAATTTCAGAAGGTAGATCCCCAGTCTGGGGAGGGCGGGAGCATTTTCATCATTATCTTCTGGATCTGGGTTGGGGGAAGAGAAGAATTGCTGTTTTCTACTGGGTTGTATCCGGAACCTTGGCTTTATTGGCTCTCAATTTGAATAGTGGAGCCAAGTACTTTACAATGGCGGGAGGAGCCTTATTATTTTTCGGCTTATTTGCATGGTGGAATTATTGGTCAATATCCTCAAAACCGCAAGGCCTCGGCAGTGGGTCAAAAACCTAACATTGTTTGCGGCGCTTCTTTTTACAGGCAATCTCTTGCCAGTAGATTGGGTGATCCGGGATTTCAAGATCGTGATATCTGGCATTATTGCATTTACGGTAGTCGCTTCCAGTATTTACTTTTTAAACGATATTATTGATGCCGAATCGGATAGGGTTCATCCATTTAAAAAATACCGTCCCATTGCCTCGGGTAAAATTCCTATAGTCCTAGCGATTATAATTTTTGTCGCAGGATCTATTGTGGGACTTACTTATGCCAAGATGTTGTCACCGCTGTTTTTCTTGGTTGTTGGAGGTTATTGGCTAATGCAAATACTCTATTCTTTGTGGCTCAAAAATATCGAGGTGGTCGATGTCTTTATCATCGCCCTTGGATTCTTTTTACGAGTCTTGGCCGGAGGAATAATAATCAATGCCCACTTGTCAATTTGGTTTTTGCTGTGTGTCATCTCGGTTTCACTCTTTTTGGCTGTGGGAAAAAGACGGGCAGAGATGGCCATTTTGCATGAGCAAGGAGCCGTGGCTCACAGAAAAGTCATGAAAATTTACACCGCCAGTATTCTTGATTCCTACTTATCAATTTTTGCCACATCATCTTTTTTGTCCTGGGCTTTGTTTACCTTTAATTTTTATGAGACCGCCGGACCATCCGCTACCCTATCGACTCTGATACTTCTTTCCAAAACTCTGACCATCAACAAGTGGCTGATGGCCACAATCCCAGTCGTCATTTTTGGCATCATGCGCTATATCCGGATTATTTATGATGGCTCAAAGGCTGAGACCCCGGAAAAAGTCATCTTGCAAGATTTGCCTCTTCTTATTACTGTCGGCCTCTGGGCTACTATGGTTTTGGGGGTTTTGTATATTGGTCCTTCTTAATTCGATTTCTCTGCGTACTTTACAGATATCCACCCGGAATCTGTGGCATCTAAATCCATCCTTAACTGATACCAGTTGTTTTTTGTCCCTAACAACCTAAACTTATCTCCAGGATAAACTTTTCCTAGTTTTTCAAAATTTGTACCAGGACCAGATCTCACATTTACATATCCTGTTTTATCCGTATCAACAACAGTCACATAAGATCCCGTAATTGCCACAGGACTCGGGCTCGGTTCGGGAGTCGGGGTTGGTATGGGTGCCACTTGAGTCTGACCGGCCAATTTGACATTAATAGTCAACTTATAGCCAGCGACAGCCTTGGCCGAGATAATGCGTTCGGTAAATCCCGGTGCGGTGACTACTATCTGATGATCACCTGGAATCACAGATGATACTAGAAGAGGTGTAAATCCTTGGGGAAGTCCATCAAGGGTTATTGACGCTGAATCAGGGCTAGCTGTGACAATAGCAAGAGAGGCAGTTTTAGAGCTTTGAGGTTCAAGAGTGATAATCTCACCGGCTGATTCTGATTCTGTGGCACCAAACTCACGCTTGATAATAGTATAGGTTTCTTTGGTCAGTCGGACTTTGGTCTGATAGGAAGGCAGGGCAGATGAGGTAGAATTTGGGATTAGTTTGACAGCGACTTCTCCTGAGACAAAGAATTTCTCGATAGGTGTCTGGCCAATTTGGATGTTATCAACAAACACCAAAGAAGGTGGAGTGGAATCTACTTTGAGAGCAGCTGTAGGCTTCTTGCCTTGTAACCAGATAAACACACCTACTCCGGCAGACACTACTCCAAGGACTATCAAGCTAATGGCAATAATCTTATTCATCCCTTTTAATGATAGCACAAGTCCACTCGTGTTAAAATTGCCTTATTAATGACCTGGTAGACAAGCGGTCAAGTCGAGAGTCTGCAAAACTCTTATGCGCGGGTTCGATTCCCGCCCAGGTCTCAAAGTAAATTGATTGATTTGTCGACCTTAAATATATCTCCTGTGACTGCAACTATACCTTTGGCTGTTTTGACAAGGACACTGACACTTCGATTATCATGCCCAGGCGTATGCATTACCTGAATATTTTCATCGACTTGATATTTGTCCTTGAAAAATTCTTTGAAGTGATCTCCAGTAATTACATCATTGCCTCCGATAAACGTGGCTTGAGGAAATAAATTTAGATTGCCAATATGATCGATGTCCGAATGCGTCAAAATCACAAAATCAATATTTTCCGGTAAGCCCAAATCAACAAGGCAATTTAAATGTGATTTGACCAAGGTTATACTCCCGCAAGCCTTTTGCGACGCATATCCTTCCCACCTGGCATAACCAGATTTGAGTACAATTACTGTGGCCAAATCCCTACCCATACCTACATTATACCGTGTTCAAAAATCTCAACAATACGGCCACACTTCTATCCTCGCTCATCTTTCCAGACAATGCCAATTTCTTGGCATCACCAAACGAAAACCAAGAGGGTTTTATATTTTCTCCTTCTTCCGGCGATTGAGACTCGAGTTTAGTAAATTGTGATACTACAAAATAATAAAGATCCCAGACTACAGTTGCCCCACAAACTGAAGTCCAAATATGCTTAACTTCCACAGGATCTATCCCCACTTCTTCTCTAGCTTCTTTTTTTGCAGCTTCCAGAGCTACTGGCATATTCTCGTTTACCTTCCCAAACTACCTCTATTATTTTTCCTTGAAATACTATATCCATGTTTTAGTAATCCTCACTCATTCCGCCCATGCCGGGGTTGGCTGGCAAGCTTGGTTTCTTCTCTTCCGGTAGCTCGGTAACCATCGCTTCAGTAGTCAAAATCATAGTCGCTGCTGAAGCTCCATTGACCAGAGCCAGGCGGGTCACTTTAGCCGGATCAATAATACCAAATTTCAGCATTGAGCCCAGTTCACCCGTGACCACATTGAGGCCATAATCAGCTTCTTTGGATTCGGAGACAATCTTTAGATAGTAGCCTTCGTCATAGCCAGAATTACGGACGAGTTTTGTAAATGGATCAGACAGAGCTGATTTCAAAATATCTAAGCCCACTTTTTCATCACCAATCAAATCTAGTGTATCCAAGACCCTTGCTGATCTAAGAAGTGTCACCTCACCACCGGGAACAATACCTTCTTCAACGGCAGCTTTGGTCGCCCCCACCGCATCCTTAACTCTTTCTTTTCTGTCGTTCATTTCCACTTCGGTGGCTGCTCCGACATGAATGACAGCAACGCCGCCTGCCAATTTGGCCAGTCTTTCCTGTAATTTTTCCTTGTCATAATCGGAGGTTGTATCGTCCATCTCGGTCTTGATCTGAGCAATTCTGGCTTCTATGGCTTTTTTGTCACCTTTGCCGTCGATAATTCTGCAGGCATCTTTGTTTGCCCAAATCTTGGTAGCCTGACCAAGATCGGTCACTTCAATATTTTCAAAAGTTCTTCCCGTATCTTCAGAAATCACAGTTCCACCCGTCAAAATAGCAATATCTTCCAGAAGGGCTTTGCGCCTGTCGCCAAAGCCGGGAGCTTTAACCGCCAAAACATTGAAACTCCCTCGCAATTTGTTGACCACCAAGGTGGCCAAAGCTTCGCCATCAATATCGTCAGCAATAATAACTAAAGTTTTTGAGACCTTGATAAACTTTTCCAAAAATGGAACCAAATCTTGGATCGAAGAAATCTTTTTGTCGGTAATCAAAATATAGGGGTTGGGCATTTCGGCTTCCATTTTTGCCGGATCGGTCACAAAATAAGGACTGGCATAACCCTTGTCAAATTCCATACCGTCGGTATATTCAATATCAATAGTCAGTCCCTTACCCTCTTCGACTGTCACCACGCCATCACGGCCAACCTTCTCCAGACTTTCTGCAATCTTGGCGCCAATCTCGGCGTCACCTGCGGAGATGGTCGCTATCTGGGCAATTTCTTCACTGCCTTTGATTTTCTTTGCCGTTTTGGCAATTTCGGCGACAACTGCTTCAACCCCTTTGTCAATTCCATGTTTAATTTGCATGGGATTTGCTCCAGCTGTAATGTGTCTCATCCCCTGGTTGACAATAGCTGCGGCGATAGCTGTGGATGTAGTTGTTCCGTCCCCGGCTGCGTCATTGGTTTTGGAGGCTGCCTGTTTGACCAGCTGAGCCCCCATATTTTCAAACGGATCAGCCAAATCAATTTCTTTGGCCACCGAGACCCCGTCGTGAACGATTGATGGACCTCCCCATTTTTTATCCAAGGCTACATTTCGGCCTTTGGGTCCAAGTGTAATGAGCACTGCCTTAGCCAAAGTATTTACACCGCGGACGAGAGACTGCCGGGCGTCATCACCAAATTTTAGTTGCTTAGCTGCCATAGATTGCCATTATATCTTCAAATTTAACAAACAGATATTCTTTGTTGTCTATTTTGACTTCGTTGCCCCCCCATTTTTTGTAAATGACTTTGTCTCCAACTTTTGCTGGAGCGACTATCTTTGCTCCATCTTTGACATCGTCTGCGCCGACGGCAAGAACAGTTCCAGTCTGGGGTTTGTCACCCTTGGCATTGTCCGGCAGATAAATTCCCCCGACAGTTTGGGTTTGCTGTTCTTCGGCTTGGATCAATACATATCCAGCAGTTGGTTTAATTTTGGAAATTATATTGGCACTCATATTAGTCAATTGCCAGTTTACAAATCAATTTCAATATTGTCAAGAGGATAAATTCTTTGGATGAAAGAAAGCATAGCCCAAACCCACTTTTTCAGTGGTCTTTTTGGGCAACATATATAAATACTGAATAAAGAACAAAATATAATTTAAAATTTGAAGTTTGAAATTTGAATTCAAATTATAAATTTTAAATTTCAAATTACCGATTGATTGTCTGTAGGCATTTGGCAAACAGTCCTTCACCCATGAGTTTTGCTTTAAAAACTGATATTGGACTCCGCCGCGGTCAAAAATACACTTGGCTTGCAAAATTTCATGCGCGATATACAAATTTTTAATTTTTAATTTTAAATTTTTAGTATCCAGCCACAGATTGGTACAGATTTTATTTGGGGCAAATTTTACATTTGGCGTCCGACGAGATTTAAATAATAATATTGTAACTATCAATCTAGCTATCCAGAGAGTATTTGGATATGTAATTATCATCAGGTCAATGTCGTCCGATTTTTTACAGTTACTCATGGCAAGAGACCCGGTCACAAAAATTGCAGCAATAAACGGCAGTTTAGCTAGTTTTGCAGCTTGGGCATAAGCAATTCCCCACTTCAGCAAACTATATTTTTCTCTCTGTTTGCGGATTTTTTCTAATTTTGGTCTATTTGGTAATCTCTGCACCTTTGCACCTGACCAATATTCTAATTCTTCCTTCGTCAGTGGATAATCGTATTTATCAAAATATTGAAGTGTCTTATTGTGCAGGAGCGACAAATTGCGTAGCCAAGCCATACTGGGATAATACTCCATTGACGGTAGTTGACAAGGACTTTGTGACTTCCACTGCTCCCTTGCCTTGGTTTATTCCATCGATCCCTTCGGCATAAGCAGTACCAATTTTTGTATTGATTCCAGTTGTTCCATCAAAAGTATTGGAAGACAGATACCACGATCTGGCATTGGCGGCAGCAGCAACATATGGCATAGCCATGGGATTTGTAATTAGAGAAGACATATCAAGTCTTGAATATATTTCCCCAAAAGCACGTGAGTTTGATGCCACTTGATGGAGTTTTTGCGTGGTCTCTTTACCAGATAAGTATTTGATCCATTTCCAAGAGGCAGCACTTTGGGAGGAATTTTTGTTGACACCCTCTGCCCAATAGCTGGCCCAAGTGATAGGTTTTTCTCCCCGGGCAGAGTCGAGTGGAAGCTGAGGAATGGGACTCACTGTAAACTTTAATTTTGGGTTGATACTCATCAAATCAAATGCTCGCCAGGACGGGGCAAAATACATGGCTAGTTTTCCGTTGGCAAACATCACGGTTGATTGGGGTAATGTCGAATCCCATATATGATCAGCTCGATTGAATATTGTGTAATACTGGAGCGATTCTTCGGCAGATTGACCTACAGGATTGGCTAAATTGACATTGTTTTGAAGCATTAACACTCCCAAAATATCCTGCCAGTGGTCCACATTATCGGCAGTTCCGAGAGCTGCTCCGGAAATTAATATTTTGTCGCCACGGGTACATCTACCATCACTGGAGTCACAGACAGATAAATCATTAGCAGTTTTCCGCAGTTCCTCCCAAGCCACCGGAATTTTCTTTCCCCCTTGGGCAAATAGTTGGTCGTTGGTGTACAAAGCAAGGCCATCAGTCATGATTGGGACTGCGACGTAGCTTCCGCCGAGTCTCAAATCAGATTTTGTGACTGGATAAAATGTATTTTCAAATTCAGATGCCGAATAGACATCGGCAGGAATGGGTGCAAGGTCCGCGCGAAACATGGGCACCCAGGTATTGTGAATACGAAAGACATCGGGACCTCTTTTGGCAGCCAGGGCATTTTGCAGTCTCTCCCGGTATTCCCGCTGAGATTGAAAAATATAATTGACTTTAATGTCCGGATTAGCCACTTCGAAGTCGGTAATAATAGGTCGCATGACACTTTCCGGTTCCCATAGTCCCCAATAGGTAATAGTCACGGGTTCATTCTTTTTATTCTTGGCCGGAAGCTTGGTAATTACAAGTGCCACCACGGCTGCCAATACTATTCCTCCAATTATTCCAATAATTAATTTCTTTGTGTCCATTATTTAATAGTAAACCATCACGGGTTATATTACAAACGTCAAAGCCTTACCCATCTTGTTAGCCCTACCAGTCCGTCCAATCCGATGAACATAAGCAGTATAATCCTCAGGTTCATCAAAATTAATGACATGTGATACGTCGTCAATATCAAGCCCCCTTGCGGCTACATCTGTCGCAACAAGAACTTGCACTTGATTTGTTTTAAACATCGATAGAGCCTTGAGCCTCTGGCCCTGGGTTTTGTTTCCATGAATGGAGGCTGCATTAAATCCGGCCGACAGTAGGGTATTGGCCAGCTTTTCCACATTCCACTTGGTCCGGCCAAAGACCATGACCTTTCTAAATTCACCTTGCTTTAATAATTCAAACAATTTGGCAATTTTTTCTTCTTTAGAAGAAACTTTGATAATGTCCTGATCCACATTTTGGGCGGTCTCTGTAGTCTTGACCGAAATTGTCACCGGGTTTGGCGCAAAGGACCTTATAATCATATTGATTTCGGGAGAGACTGTCGCTGAGAAAAACAAAGATTGTCGAACGCTTGGCAAGAGAGATATCAAATATCTAATGTCTTTGATAAATCCTATATCGACCATGCGATCCACTTCATCCATGACAACGGTCTTATATTCAGACAAATTGATAGCTCTTCTCCCTACCAAATCTTTCAGTCTGCCGACTGTGGCAATGACTATATTGGGTCGACTTTGCAGTCTTTTGACCTGCTCATACATGCCCGCCCCACCCATTACCAGAACTGATCTGATGGGTAAATTCTTGGCAAAGATCTTCAGCTCGTCACTTATTTGAAAAGCCAATTCGCGGGTAGGCGCCACTATCAAAGCTTTTTGGCTGACATCCAGCAAAATTTTGTTGACAATGGGAATCAAAAATGCGGCTGTTTTACCGGTTCCCGTATTGGCAATCCCCACAACATCACGACCTTCTAAGGCAAAAGGTATAACCTGATCTTGAATTGGGGTTGGGGTGAGATAACCATGAATTCTAACGTTTTCTTTTATTCTAATGTCAATATTAAAATCAATAAATTGATTTTTTATCTCGTGCTTCACCTCTGTTTCCTGTGCCTGTGCCTGTGTCCTATTTACGTATTTGGTCGGAGATATTTTTGAAGTTTTGGTTCTGCCACCAAAAGGACTACGGATACCCGCACTATTATTGGGTTTGTAAGACCTGATACGTGTTGATCTACGAAACATATTTTGGGACTTGCCCACACAAATCTGCCTAAATTCAGAAATTCTAAAAAGCCAGGAGAAGATACAAAATTAATTCATCTTTGAGGTATCTTTACCTTTTGCAATCTGTACGGATATTATAGCACACAGGCTATTGGGGTACAACCGCACAACTTCTAATAACGATCGCACCACTTGGAGATAAAGTTTGATATGCTCACTTCCATGGTTTAGAGGGGGGTGAGTAATTTGCAGCACACAAAATTAAATTTGTCTGAAAGAACCTTAATAGCAAACTGGAGAAACGAGGGGGTTAAAATCCGGGAAATAGCCCGGAGGTTAAAACGTAACCATGCCACTATTTTAAGAGAGCTTGACCGAAATAAATTTCATTATGGAGTATATGAACCCATGTACGCCCAAAGAATTTCTGATAGCAGAAAACCACTGGCATGGAAAGCCAAACAACCTTTAAAAAGTAAAAAGATATTTGATTATGTCACCGAGAAATTACAAGGGGGTTGGAGTCCTGATTCCATTTCCGGAAGATTAAAAAAGCAAGATCATGTTGGGGATAAATCATGGCAGATATGCACAGAAACAATTTATCAATATCTTCCTCCCATGGCCAGAAAATCAATTACATTGGATAATGGTCATGAACATGTTTTACACACCAGAATTAAAACAGAGTTTGGCATTCAAAGCTACTTTGCTGATCCGTATTCCAGTTGGCAAAGAGGGGGTAATGAAAATGGCAATATGCGCATAAGGAGTTACTTTCCAAAGGGAACAGATTTTTGTATAATCAATAACGAGGAGTTGAGAGATGTGGAGTTTGATTTAAATTCCCGTCCCAGAAAACGACTCAATTACAAAACACCATTGGAAGTGTTTAACTCTTACATGGTGCGATCGTAGTTAGAATTAAGGCACCGCATTCCCCTGTGGCGTAATGGTAACGCGGCTCCCTGTTAAGGAGATGATTGGAGGTTCGAATCCTCCCGGGGGAGCCAAAAATGAGAAATTATAAAACGAAAAATACCGCTGGAGTAGTACATTTAATGCCAGTGGATTTACACAAAGCTCTTGCTTCTAACCCTGCGGCCTTAAAAACTTGGGAAGTTGTCACACCTTTGGCACGTAACGAATGGATTTGTTGAGTAACTTCTGGAAAACTGAAAGAGACACGTATCAAACGTATTAAAGTAGGAATTAGCAAGTTATCATCTGGAATGCGCAGACCTTGCTGTTGGGCCGGCTGCCCCCACCGTTCAGTCTTATTAAGCTACTAGGGAGGTTTCTTGGATATTACTATATCGGTATTGACAACCATTTTAGTATATACTAAAATAGGAATATGACAAACCAAAAAAGACAGTTAGATTCAAAATTAGAATCGCATTTTGAGAAATATAAAGAGGTCTTGATTTTGTTGGGAGCAAGGCAAGTCGGGAAAACGACTATTGTCAAAAAAATATTTCCCCTGGCCCAATATTTATCTGTAGACACAGAGCCTGTACGGGAAATTCTTGACCGCTATGATCCGATTGTTTACAAGCAAATATTAAAGCCGTCCGCCAAATATGTAGTTATCGATGAAATCCACAAACTCTCCGATCCTGGCAGGGCCGCCAAAATCTTTTATGATCAAATTCCGGAATATAAATTGATCATTACCGGATCTTCGGCTTTTAATATAAAAAATAAGGCTTCAGAAAGTCTGGCCGGGCGAAAAATTGAATACCATCTCTACCCCCTGACTTTTAGTGAATACTTTGTCCAAAAAGGCATTGTCGATGACTTTAGCAATTTATTTTTGGATAAATTTATTCAAAATAAAGTTTATACTTTTGATTTAGTTTCAGTCTTGGACAATATTCTAGTCTATGGACTGTATCCAGAAATGATTTCCCGACCATCGGATCCTGTCTATTTACAAAATTTGGTCGATAGTGTCGTCTTTAAAGATTTATTGGACTTGCGCTTAATTGAAAACAGAATCGGTGCCTTGAACCTACTCAAACTATTGGCGCATCAAATAGGATCGCTTGTCAATTACAGCGAGCTTTCGAGTCGGCTGGGTATGGATGTCAAGACAATTGGCCGATATATTGATCTATTTGAACAAAGCTTTATTCTCTATAAACTTTTACCTTATTCTACAAAACAAAGGGATGAAATAGGAAAAATGTCAAAAATCTACTTTTATGACTTAGGACTACGCAATGCACTCATAGAAAATTTTCAATCACTCTCGAACAGGGTAGATGGTGGACAACTTTTTGAAAACTTTATAATTTCTGAAATCCTAAAAACAAACTATTATGGTGACAATAATTACAAACTGAATTATTGGAGGACAAAGCAGGGATCAGAAATTGATTTGGTTTTGACAAAGAGTAATGGTGAATTACGTGGAATCGAAATAAAATCATCAGCGCGTTCTGGCGGTACCGCTTTTTCAAATCGCTATCCTCAAGCGAAAATCATAACTATAAATAAGCAAAATTTTTATCAATAACCAAAGTCTTTAATCTTCTGGCCAAGTAGCAAAATCGCTCTTAAACCAGCTTTTATATCCATTCCCGACTTTCGCAATACCCATTCCAACCTTACCCAATAATTGAATAGCTTTCTGGAGACTGCAGGATTTTGCTTTGAGTATATGTTCCGTTTCAATAATTACCAATAAACTTACAAAGCAAATACAGAGATGAGCTAAAATTCTTTTTTCTTTAGAATGAAAAACAGGTCTTTCTTTTATATTGCGTGAGCACAAAAGAATTTTATCGTGTAAAATAAAGTCATGGCAAAACGATTTACAGGAGTAGGCAAAAGAGGCAAGACCCATTCGCACAAGACTGCCAAGAGACTGGAAATCAAACGCCTAATGTTAGCCAAAAGAAAATCTCACTCCAAATAATCCTGCAGTTTCTTTCTTCTTGATGGATGGCGCAGTTTGCGCAGAGCCTTGGCCTCAATCTGACGGATGCGCTCGCGGGTAACGGCAAATTCCCGTCCCACTTCCTCCAGAGTCATTGGTTTTTCATTCATTAGACCAAAGCGCATTTTCAAGACCTTTGCTTCGCGGTCAGAAAGGGATGCCAAGACTTCTTCTATATTTTCTTTGAGTAATTCGCGGGAGGTTGCTTCAATGGGTGACGGCTGGGAGGTATCGGCGATAAAATCCCCTAGGATACTATCATCTTCATCACCAACTGGTGTCTCGAGGCTAGTAGTAGCTTGGGCAATTTTTTGGATTTCCAAGACTCGTTGACCCGTCATATCCTCCATTTGCTTGGCAATCTCGTCAGGAGTGGGCTCACGACCTAACTCCTGCATCAATTTTCTCTGGGTGCGGGTCAACTTGTTTATCGTCTCGACCATGTGTACTGGAATGCGGATGGTGCGGGCTTGGTCGGCAATAGCCCGGGTAATGGCTTGACGAATCCACCAAGTAGCATAAGTACTAAATTTGTAGCCTTTATGCCAATCGTATTTTTCGACTGCTCTGATCAAGCCCTGATTGCCCTCTTGAATTAGATCAAGAAGGGACAAACCCCTCATTACATATTTCTTGGCAATCGAGACTACTAGACGTAAATTACTTTCGATCAATTTCTTTTTGGCTTTTCTATCTCCTTTTTCGATCTTTTGGGCTATGGCTATTTCTTCGGCGGACTTGAGAAGAGGAATTTTTCCAATCTCCCGCAAATACATTCTGACAGGATCGGTCGAGACTACACCCTCGATCTTGGTCAAAGCTTCTATTTCTTTTTCGATATCAGCTGTGACCTTTTCCTCCTGGACACCCCCCACTTCCAAATCTTCAAAAACATCGACATTGTTTTCCTGAAGTTGAAAGTACAATTCTTCGACTTCCGGCATTCTGCTTTCGGCATCTGGAAAAAGTTTCAAAATATCGTCTGTGGTCAAAAAACCCTGATTTTTACCCTGAGTCAAGAGCTTGGCGCTTTCGGTAGAAAGAAGTTGATTGGATTTTTTGAGTGTTTTAGCCATAAAATAGCACCTGTGTCAAGTCAAATAACTCCAGGCTTGTTCTCGAGTCTATCCTACTCTCTGCCTTTTGTCAAATCTGAAAGTTGGTTACTTAAATTCTTTATCTTTTGGGTATCCGTCTCCTGATGTAGCTGACGCTTGAGATTTTGCTCCTCCCAGCGGCTAAGAGTCTTCTCCCATTCCTTATCGGTATATTCAGTCTCATGAAGCATTAGCTCTTCTGTCCTAGTTTTTAGTTCAGCAGGTAACTCAGTTATTTTTATTTTTTTTAGCTGTTCGGACACTTTTGACCAAAATGGATCGGCTAATTCAGGAAGTTCGTCTAATTTATTTCCTTTTAGTGCCAGTTCGACTAAATAGGCTTCGAGGATATTTTCTTTTATTTCAGTTTTTTCAGTTTGAACTTCAATTTTTGAACTTTGACTTTTGACTTTTGACATCTGTCCTCGCACATCGGCTTCATCAACATCCAAAGTCTTGGATAGAAGCTTGATGTAGTGAGCGCGAACAATTTCATCTTGGATTTGCGCCCAGATTGGTAATAATTCTTGCCCAATTTTCTTTTTTCCTGAGGCTTCTAAGCTATATCTGGAAACTGCAGAATTGAGATAAAAATCATAAATGGGAATCGCCCCGGCTACCGCTTTTTTCCAGCCTTCGGGATAATCTGCAGCAAAGTCTCCCGGATCTTTGGCGTCTTTTAAGACAACTATTTTGATATTTAGCCCGGCCTTTTCGGCTATTTCCACTCCTCTTCTTGCTGCCGCATCACCTGCTATATCAGCGTCCAATGCGAGAACTACTGTATCACAGATTCTTTTTAATATTTCTGCTTGCCTATCTGTCAGGGCGGAGCCTTTGATAGCCACCACATTTTTTATACCCGCTTGAAAGCTTGCCATACAATCTATTTCTCCTTCCACCACAACTGCAAGCCCCGATAATTTGATTTCACTCCTGGTAATATCCAAGCCATAGAGCATTTCTGATTTGTGATATATTTCTGTCTCAGATGTGTTTACATATTTGCCAGCCTTATCGGTACTCTCTGGCATCAGTCTCCCAGCGAAACCAAGAGTCTGTCCTCTTGCGCTCAATAGCGGAAAGATTATCCTGTTTCGGAACCTATCATAAGTTTTTGTAATCAAGCCTACTCGTTCTAATTCTGAAATTTCAAATTTCTTTTTTTGAGTCAAGAATTTATATAAATAATCCCAGCCCTCTGGGGCAAAGCCTAATTTAAACTTTTCGATTGATTCATCTGTAATTTTGCGATTGTGTAAGTAGTCCAAAGCTTTTTTACCAAGATCGTGTTTGGTAAGTAAATAATGATAATACTCGGAAGCCATGGTATTTATTCTTATCAAGCGCTCTCTCAATTCTTCTTGGCCTGTTGGTCTGTAGCTAATCAGTTCGACTCCTGCTCTCTTGGCCAAAGTTTGCAGGCTCTCATAAAAATCCATACCCTCTATTTTTTGCAAGAAAGTAAAAGCGTCACCCCCTACTTGGCAACCAAAACATTTGAATATCTGAAGCTCGGGATTGACCATGAAAGACGGGGTTTTCTCACCATGAAATGGACACAAGCCTTTGTAATTGCGTCCAGCTTTCTTGAGCTGCATGTGCTCTTGAATCAATTCCACAATATCAATCTTTTGTTTTATCTCTTGTACCTGATCTATCATCTAGGCAATTGTAACAAATTGCTTTCGTTTCCACCTACATATGTTGGCAATTTGCCATCCCATTTTCGGTCATTTTGTTGGCTGGCGAAGTCTCATAAGAGGAGTAATAAAGTGAGCTCCTGGATAAAGGACTCGTCCGGTTACTTTGCCAAAGCGGGTAACGACTGCCACTTCTCCGGAGGGAACTGTTCTAAAAGTAGTTCCGAGTATTATCAACTCAGATTCATAGATATTAGTTTACTACAAACGACATATCCTTGTCTATCTGTCTATTCACAATGATTTTTCCGTTATAAATTAATTTATAGGGAAAGCTCTCGATACCTGGTTGGCGTTTGACTAAAATAGAATGTTTATTGGTCGTGGTTGGGAGTTCATAGAAGATTTCGACTGATTTTGTATCTTTTGCCGGAACTGTTACCCACATACCCACAATCTTAAATTTATCTCTTGTTTCAATATCATATTTCTCAGAGTCTTTGACTTCTGATGTGACAGGGATAATTACTCGAAGATAATTAATATAATCACCACCCCAAAAAACAGGAGGCAAGGGATTTGTAAACTCATTATTATTTTTATATTTAATGGTTAGTTTTTCTAAATTACCTGTAATTTCTTGAATCACTTCTCGTTCAATACAGCAATTAGCCTTATTGGCTCCCAAATTTGACTCCACTATATATAAATAGTCTCCTGAATAGTCACCCAAGCCCCCATCCCAGTATTTTTGAGTTATTACTTTTTGCACTTCCAAATCTCTGACCCAAAGAAATATCTGTTTATTTCTTAAATCTTCGTATACTTCTCTAAATAACCTAAGTAACTTAGGATACTTGAGAGTCTTAAGATTACTTAGGATCTCTCCCGCAGTCCCGGTCAAAAACCCCTGTTTGTCTTTGTGTATTTCAGCACTTGTCTGGGTCAGATTAACAAAATTTTTGTTGGGAATTTCTAAGATGGTGAGAATTTTTTGGACTGTGATTAGATTTATGGCAACAAGTCCATCGACCGATTCTCCTCCCTGGCCCAAAAACCAGGCAATTTTGGGAGCAGAGACTGTAAAATCCGGATCCCAGTTGCTATCCCGCAATTTCCAGGATCCATTATCAAAAGCCCTATCTAGAGGTGCAGGGGGTTGAACATAACCATAAAGCTGACCATCGGGCTCATAAATATCTTCAAACTTAGTGCTCTGCAGAGTACCGTTTCTAAATTTCAGTCTGGCATAAGATCCCATAAAGCCACCCGTAGCCCGAAGCTCGGTATTGTTTTGCAATAAAACTATATAATCCTTGTTTAATATTTCTGGAAGTCTATTTACCAATGGGACACCGCCAGCGCACCAGGAAAAATATTTGTAGCCATTTTTAAATCTGATGGGGTCATCAATAAGTATCCCTTTGAACGTTTCCCCCGTTTTCCAAACACACCCCGCAGTAACAGTAATCAGTAACAGGACGCAGAAGATAGAAAAGACTATAAACTTTTTCATCTAAACCTATCATACAAATATTTGTTCAAAAATTCCTGTTTGGTTTGAACCCCCAATAAGTATGGAATATATTTGGCATTGGCTATGCCCCGATAACCAAGAGAAACTATGGCCAAAACAATTGCCATGGTTATAAAAAATTTGTTTTTTTGAATTAATATTGCGGTCAAAATCGACCATGCCGGAAGATATGGCATCAAGAAACGTCCGCCACCAGAATGTGGAGTCAAAAACCAAATGACAAAACTCAAAATACAATAAATTAGTATCACCCCCTGTCCCCCTCTTAATTTAAGAGGGGGAATCAATGGCGTGACCATCACATAAATCGGATTTATGGGATCGGCCAAACGCAAGATATTGATACTGAAATTCCAATCAATGGGATAGCTTGAAAATATGGGATAAACCGGGTTTCCTGTGTTTAAATAATTAAACAATAACCAAGGCAGAGGAATAATAATAGAAATTAGAAAGTAGATAATAGGAAAACCCAAAAATCCAAAAATTACCAAAGATCCCAAAGCTAAGATTTTGGTTGAGATTGCCAAACCTAAGATTACTGCAGTTTGAAAATATTTTTTCTCTACAAATAAATACAATGCCAATATCTCAAAGAAAGTTCTACCCAGATCAATATAAGCTGTGATCGATTGCCAACCTACTACCAGATTTGAATAAAATATAATACAGGCCAACAAAGAGTAAGTACTGTTTAAGTATTTACGCGCCATTTTATAAATAACCAGGAGTGTCAAAATTCCAAAACTAAAATGAATTAATTGTGAGCCGGGATAGACATATAGCATATCAATAAGTTTTGGTAGACCACTGTAATACAGGTCGCCCCAAAGAAAAGTTATTTTCTGGTTGGTCAGCCAGATTTTGGGAACAGTGGTGTGATACCAGAGAGCATCGAAGCCTAACTCAGGCCCTAATGCACCTACTAAATTTACAAGAATTTGAATAATTAAAATTGCATATAAAAAAATACCTCTCCTCTTCGTCCCCTCTCCTAAATTAGGAGAGGGGAACCAAAGGGGTGAGGTACTTAAAAAAATTAATGTAACTATTAGAATTGCTTTGTTTAATAATATCCCCAAAAGCCCCAAGCCCATCAGAGTATATGACAAAATCCCTATAGAAACGGCCAAGGCAAACATATTTTGGCACGGCAAAGAATATAAA
Source organism: Candidatus Amesbacteria bacterium (assembly GCA_016219445.1). GTDB lineage: Bacteria > Patescibacteriota > Microgenomatia > CAZETR01 > Amesbacteraceae > JACRNA01. The sequence continues at coordinate 1,406 of JACRNA010000045.1, read as the reverse complement.
ATATGTAATCAAATAAAATTAGGAACGAAGAGATTATTATCAACATACGAACAAATTTATCCATCGGGCGGAAAGGGGGAGATTTGAACTCCCGGTGGGGTTTCCCCCACATTCGCTTTCCAAGCGAACGCACTAGACCGCTATGCGACCTTTCCAACTTGCCTATTTTAACATCAATTTGATCCAGTATTCTTTGTTCCCGGCTTCGCCGGTTATGGGTGAATCGATTATTTCAGATACCACAAAACCCAAATCTTGCAAACCGGCTGCCACTTTTTGAGCAATCCTAATAGAAACTTCAGAGTCCAAGACCCCCCTTCTCAAATCTCTATCACTATCACTATCAACTTCATATTGCGGCTTAATAAGAGCCAAAATAATTCCGCTGGGTTTTACAAATCGACTTGTTGCCGGAACTGACAGCTTTAATTTGGTCCAGCTGGTATCAACAACAGCAATATCAATGTCCCTTGGAATATCCAGACTATACAAAATATTTGATCTTTCTTTGACGATCACCCGGAGATCGTTTCTCAGCTTCCAGTCCAAAACCCCATAACCCGTCTCAACAGCATAAACTTCTTTTGCCCCGTGTTGTAAAAAACAATCGGTAAATCCCCCTGTGGCCGCTCCAACATCCATGCAAACCTTTCCAGTAACATCTACGCCATAATGCCTTAAGGCCTCTTCAAATTTTATTCCTGCTCTACTGATATAGCTATTGGTCATTAAAAATTGTAAATTAAAAATTGAAAATTTCCGTGTGTGCTCCCAGCAGGAATCGAACCTGCATCGACGGTTTCGGAAACCGGCACTCGATCCATTGAGCTATGAGAGCAAATCTTTTATATAAATCACTTCGTGTTCACGATATTTGTGTTTAATAATAGCTTTTCTCATAGTTTCATTTTTATACAACACATTTAATTTTACATATCTCTGATTTATAGACTTGGCGTATTCTTCAACCTTTGAAATAAGTTCGTCGTCGTGCTCGACTCGCGCAGCACAGAAACCTATCACCTTACTATCAACTTCTAAAAGAAAAACTTTATTTAATTCAAGTAACTCCTTGGTATATTTTTCATATACTTGATTACCTGAAAGCCGATCCGTTTCTATTTTACTCTCATAATCTTGTAAACCAATCACAAATCTCTCTAAATCTCGAAGATGCTTTGGTTCATAGTCACGTACAATGATTTTCATAACTGTTTGTGTAATTTTAACACTCAAGGTTCAAACATTAGAAATTAGATTGTGTTTGGAAATAAAGGCTCTGCCAGAGCCAGATTTTAAATAACTCTCAAAATTGAAAGCGGTCATTTTGTCAGGCAAGGCAAAATATGAATACAACTTAACAGGTAATCTTTTTGTTGTCGCAGGTACTTCACCTTTTTGATGTC
>JACRNA010000041.1 GCA_016219445.1 Candidatus Amesbacteria bacterium | reverse complement strand
GACTTTGGATAATATTGTCACCAATCAGACCAAAGATTCACCAGTAGTCCTGGGGCTCAAGGTGACTAATGAAAGTCTGAGCGCTATTACCGATGTCTTACAAAAATTACCAAATGATCAACTTCAGCAAATACGGGCAGTAGTTTGTGCATCACCTTCAGCAAATTAGTATAATGACCCCATGGAAGAATTGAAATTACGTTTGCAGAAAATCGAAGAAAAACTCGATGTGGAAAACCGCGACCGGATCATCCGTGAACTGGAAGCCAAAACCATGCACGAAGGATTTTGGAATGACCCCCAGAGTGCGCAAAATACGATGAAACAATTAGCTACTCTTCAGAACGAAAAATCTCAGTTTGAGGCACTAAAGCAACAAATCGAGGATTTTCTATCCATGCCAGAATTGGTAGAAGAAGCGGACTTGAAGAAATTGACCAAAGCCTTGGAAAAAAGCGAATTTGCCATATTTTTAAATGGTAAATATGACGGCCATAATGCCATATTGAATTTATATGCGGGTCAAGGGGGAGTAGAAGCTATGGATTGGACAGCTATGCTTTTTAGAATGTACAAAAGATATTGTGAAATACAAGGTTGGACTACAGAGATATTGGATGAAACTGCTGGTGACGAAGCAGGGTTTAAATCAATTTCATTATTGGTTACCGGACGCTATGCTTATGGTTATTTGAGAGGCGAAATGGGAACACACCGGTTGGTCCGCCAGTCACCTTTTAATGCCGATAATCTACGTCAGACCTCTTTTACCGGCGTCGAAGTAATGCCAGAATTGGCCGATGATACGGAAATAATCATAAATCCCCAAGACTTGGAATTTGATGCTTTCAGATCCGGTGGACACGGTGGTCAAAATGTCAACAAAGTCTCCACCGCTGTCAGACTAAAGCATATTCCGACCAGGATTATTGTCGAGTGTCAGACCCAGAGATCTCAGGAACAAAACAGAAAAATTGCTATGGGAATGCTCAAAGCAAAATTGTGGCAACGGCAACAAGAGGAAAAAGGTGCAGAGGCTCAGAGGCTCAAGGGTGAAAGAACAGCAGCTTCCTGGGGACATCAGATACGTTCTTACGTTTTGCATCCGTACAAATTGGTCAAGGATGTCAGGACGGGAGTAGAAACCTCCCAAGCAGACGATGTATTGGATGGAAAAATAGACGAATTTATCCAAGCTGAAATGCGGATATGATATACTTTCAATATGAACTATAAAGTTCTTTTGATCTTGGCAGGCGTTGGAATTGCCACTGTAGGAGCTGGAACAGGGTATTTATTGTCCAAAGACAATCGGGTCTCCGGAGTGACAACTGTAAATAATCAGATGGTCAAAAGCGTGACTGAAATGGGTTCAAAGGATACAAAGACCTTCCGTGATACAGCAACAGGAGTCATAGAAAAAAACGGCACCAATGGAGTAGGAACACACAAACTAATTCGTGTTGGTGGACCGAGTCAGACTCTATATATGGTTTCATCAATTGTAGATTTAGATCAATTTGATGGGAAAAAAGTGGAAGTTTGGGGTGAGACTCAAAAGGTGGCTAAAGTTTCTTGGTTTATGGACATTGGACGGGTAAAGATAGTAGAATAGAAGAATGATAGCTGCCCTGGATCTGACAAAGAAATTTGGAGATGTGCCAGCCTTGGAAAAAGTGACTTTTAATATTGGCGATGGTGAGTTTGTCTTCTTGACCGGCAAGTCTGGCTCTGGAAAGACAACCTTGATTAGATTGTTTCTACGGGATCTGTTGGCAAATTCTGGGTCACTAATTGTAAATAACATAGATGTGTCCAAAATTCCTTCTGGAAAATTGCCCGGTTACCGGCGCGATATTGGAGTCGTCTTTCAGGATTTCAAATTGTTGGCAGACCGAAACGTCTTGGAAAATGTCTCATTACCACTTATGTTTCGGGGAGTGACTACACCGGAAATTGAAAGTTCTACCAAAGCTGCCTTGGAGATGGTGGATCTGTGGGACAGGGCAAGCTTATTCCCGGCTCAGCTATCCGGTGGAGAGACTCAAAGAATAGCCATTGCACGGGCAATTGTAGCTAGACCAAAATTGTTATTGGCCGATGAACCGACCGGAAATCTTGATCCGGCGACAGCCAAAATGATATTAAAACTATTAAGAGAAGTGCATACCGAGCTGAAAACGACTGTTATTATGGCAACTCATAATGCAGATCTTGTAAATCATAGTAGTTTACGGGTAATCACACTTGATAAAGGAAAATTGACCAAAGATAATCAGAAAGGGAAATATGAAGAATAATCCTATAAATATAGCCTGGTCGAGAATGCGCAGAGCTCCTTATCAGATGCTGGCTGCAGTAGCCATAATGTCTGTAACCTTATTTTTAGCTTGCGCTTTTTTTGTAATTGCCGCCGGATCACAAGCGGTTCTCTATTATTTTGAAGGGCGTCCACAGCTCAATGCGTATTTCAAAAGTGATGTGATACCAACACCCCAGCAAACAGAGTCAATAAAATCAAAAATATTGTCCACGGGTTTAATTGATAAGGTCAAATATATTTCCAAAGAGGATGCTTTTGATATCTACAAGAATCTAAATAAGCAGGATCCCCTGCTTTTGGAAGCAGTGACTCCGGGAATGTTACCCGCCTCAATTGAAGTATCAGCCAAAAATCCCAATGATCTCAAAGCGATCTCAGAATTGATTAAATCAGAGCCAGAAATCGACGATATTCGATTTGAGGAAGATGTGGTGGTCAATCTTACCCGCTGGACCAATTCACTAAGAACTATCGGCATTGTGTTTGTAGGTACTCATATCTTTATTACCTTTTTGGTAATCTTACTTATTGTGGGGCTTAAGGTGGCAAACAGAAAAGAAGAAATTTCAGTCATGCAGCTGATGGGGGCGGGTATGAGCTATATTGCAGCCCCATTTATTTGGGAAGGAATCACTTATGGAATTATCGGAGCTGTCATTGCCTGGGGGACGGTTTATCTGATAATTCTTTATTCTATGGGATTTTTATTGACTTTTTTGGCCGGAATCCCAATTCTCCCCCCCCCAATTCTATTTATGTTTCAAGTGTTGGGAGGGACAACTCTAATGGGTGTGGTAATCGGAGCCATTGGTGGTTGGTTGGCGGTGGTCCGTTTTTTGAAATAATGAAAAAAGCATTTTTTGCTTTGTTACTTTGCTTCTCTGTCACTTTGTCACTTGTTTTTGCAGATATAGAAGAAGACAAAAGAAATGAAATTGCAGATCTTGAAAAAAAAGTTGTCAACCTCCAATCTCAAGCCAAGACTCTGACCGAACAAATAGCAGCCTATGATAGCCAGATTAAGCTGGCCCTTTTGAAAATAAATCAATCCGAGGAACAAATTGCCTCTGTGTCTGCCAGAATCAACCAGCTGGAAGAAAAGCTTCGGGAGAAATCGGTATTGCTGGAGAAGCAAATAGTCCAGACTTACAAAAGCGGTTCGTCAGACCCTCTCCAATTGCTCTTTGGGTCGACGAATTTCAATGAGCTGATCTCGCAAGCGAAATATCTGCAGATAGTTCAAGCCCAAAATCGTAAATATTTGCACGATACCCAGTTGGTACAGACGAGTTATGCCCAGCAAAAAGAATTAATAGAAGATGCCAGAAAGCGACTACAAATCCAAAAGAAGTCTCTCGATGTCTATCGCAAGGAACGAGACAATCTTCTCAAACAAACCAAAAATAATGAAAGTCTCTATCAGAGGCAACTAGAGCAAGCCCGGCTTGAGCTGGAAACAATCCAAAAAGCGCTGGCCAATGCTGTCAAAGAAGGTCCGGTAAAAGCAGGAGACGTAATTGGTCTCATGGGGAATTCGGGATATCCCTATTGTTCATCGGGGGCTCATTTGCATTTTGAAGTCCGCAAAGATGATGCTTGGATTAGTGCTGAATCATATCTAAAAAATATGACAGATAAATGGGGAATGAATATTGGCTCGGGAAACTGGAATTGGCCAATGCAAGGAACAATAGAGATCACTCAGCGTTATGGCCAGACGGATTATTCATACAGATATAAATATAGTGGGGGAATCCACACCGGAATCGACATGGTTTCGTCAGACAAGACAGTGAGGGCTGTCGCTGACGGTACACTCTATTCGTCGTCTGAAAAATGCGCCAGTGCCACTATAAATTTAAAGTATATCGATCATGGCAATGGGATTAAGACTTTGTATCTTCATTTGCAGTAGTTACTTATTTTTTGCCGTAGCACAATCAGTCTTCGCGGTTTCTATTTCTGTCAGTACACCCTCGGCATCAATTTCTTCTGATATTTTCAATGTTGATGTTTCTATATCTGGAGCTACCAATGCCACCAATTATTTGAGAGTTGATCTATTTAAAGATGGAACAAATAAATACTTTGGTGAAACCTATAATGGTTCAGATTGGTATAGCGGTTCCGAAGGAAAAAATTATTTTCCAATCCAAATTCAGAATTCGACGGCATCAGCTACAATAAAAGCACAGCTGGGAAATCCAAGTAGTGACGAATATCCGGATCCAGGGATGTATAAATTAAAAATTAGACGTTATACAAGCTCGGGAAGCCAATCGTCTAATGATTCACAGACTCCTGCTGATATTCAGATTACTTATACATTACCAACTCCAACTCCTACACCTACACCTACACCTACACCTACGCCTACACCAACACCAACTCCAAAACCAACTCCAACTCCTACACCTACTCCAACTCCCACACCTACCCCCCGACCTACGCCTACGGCTACGGCGGGCGCAGCTACTCCAACACCTATCCCAACTCTTTCTCCTCAAATAATGGGGGCTACCACAGAGAAAAAACCCTTTTGGGAAATAATTAGTATTATTTTTGGTTCAATGCTCTTAGGACTTTCGGTAATTTGGTATATAATAAAAATATGGCGAGGAGAAGGGGCGTACCAAAATTTAAATTGAAAGATTCGACCGTATATACTTTGTCAGCTGTCTTACTATGGGGTTGCGCCATTCTCGTCTGGCTTTCATTTACCCAAAAAGGATCACTTTTGATTGGTATTAATAATTTTTTAATCGAAAATTTAGGTGGTTTATCCAGTTTCTTTTTGCCGTTTCCTTTTGTTATCGGAGGCATGATGGTTAGCCGAATCAAGACATCACTTGCTCAGGCAAATGTATTTGTCGGTAGTCTCATGGTCTTGGGCACCCTGACTGGCTTATCACATTCCGGGGAATGGGGAAATCAGCTCTGGAATGGACTGGCTACTTTGGTATCGACTGCAGGCGCAGGTTTATTTTTGGGATTGGGATTAATGTTTGGAATCGTTGTCATGTTTAATATTCCCTTCGAAGACTTGGTTGATGGGTTTTTGAGTATTGCCAGAAATTTCAAATCAATGTCCGGAAAAAATAAACTGAAAGGTCAAATGCCTACAATTAATCCGGTTATGAAAATCGGTGGTATGTCTGCCGCCAATACTACCAAGCCAAACCCAGTCATCAACGATTCCAAAGACAAAGAAGTCAAAAAGGCTCCATTGCAAATGACTATCAACCCTCCGGCCACAGCCTCGGATACTCCTTGGAAATACCCTCCCATAAGTATGTTGTCAGAATCGATATTGGGTAAAGTTGACCGCGGTGATCCCAAGGCAAATGCCGGTATTATCGAAAGTACTCTCGAAGCCTTTGGAATTTCGGCCAAAGTTGTGGAAGTAAATCTGGGTCCGGCCGTCACCCAATATGCAATTGAAGTAGCAATTGGTACCAAGCTTTCAAAGATTTCAGCCCTTTCCAACGACCTTGCTCTGGCTTTGGCCGCTCCAACCGGTCAAATCAGAATTGAAGCCCCGATTCCAGGAAGGTCACTAGTTGGTATCGAATTGCCAAACAGATCTCCTGAGTTTGTGGGACTGCGAAGAATGCTGGAGTCAGAACAAATGAGAAATCACAAGAGCAAGCTGGCAGTAGCACTTGGTCTTGATGTTTCTGGAAAGCCAATAATTGCCGATATTGCCAAAATGCCACACGTCCTGATTGCTGGCTCGACTGGATCTGGAAAATCTGTCTGTATAAACGCCTTTATTGCCTCTCTTCTATTTAGAACCAGTCCTGCCGAATTAAATCTGATTATGGTTGATCCAAAGCGAGTGGAATTGACAGGTTATAATGGCATACCTCACTTGTTATCACCAGTCATTGTCGAGCCAGAAAAAGTCTTGTCTGCACTCAAATGGTTGACGGTGGAAATGGACAGACGCTACAAAATATTTGCCGAAATAGGTGTCCGGAATATCGATGCCTACAATGAATCGTCCGGTTTTCAAGCTCTTCCGTATATTGTACTGTTGATAGACGAACTAGCAGATATAATGCTTTTTGCTCCAGTCGAAGTAGAAGATGCAATCACTAGACTGGCTCAAATGGCCCGGGCTACTGGAATTCATTTAGTATTGGCGACACAAAGACCGTCCGTAGATATTATTACAGGTCTAATAAAAGCCAATATTCCGACCCGGATTGCCTTTGCCGTCTCGTCGATGATCGATTCGAGAGTGATACTGGATCAACCTGGGGCTGAAAAATTATTGGGTCGTGGCGACATGCTTTTTGTTCCACCCGATCAAGCCAAGCCTTCACGAATTCAAGGTGCGTTTGTATCCGATAAAGAAATAAATAGTCTTCTGGATTTTATTCGTAAAGAAGGTGTGGCTCCGCACTATACAGAAGAGGTGACGACCATGACAGTAGGTCGTAAAAACGGGCGTGGGGGAATGATTGTAAATTCTGACACCGGTGGATCTCAGGACGATTTGTTTAATCAAGCGGTTCAGATAGTAGTTCAAAACGACAAGGCCTCAGCAAGTCTACTTCAGAGAAAATTAAGTATTGGCTACGCTAGAGCAGCCAGACTTCTGGACGAATTGGAACAAGCGGGAGTAGTGGGACATGGAGATGGGGCCAAGCCTCGGGATATTTTGATTAAGAATGCTGATGAATTTTTGAAATGAAGAGTATAGGACAGCTCTTGCAGGCAAGTAGAATTGCCAAAAAACTAGATATTGCTGATGTGGCGCGGATTACCAAGATCCGAAGTCAGTATTTAATGGCTCTTGAGGCAGATGATTATTCTCAATTACCAAATAATCCAGTGGCTCGCGGTTTTATCAAAAACTATGCTCAGTTTTTGAATATTAATGTGGATCAGATATTGGCAATCTTTAGACGCGATTTTGTGGAAAATACCGACGGGAAGATAGTCCCCAGGGGTTTTGAAAATCCCTTGGAGGAATTTAGTTTTTGGACGCCAAAAACTACTACAATTATGATCGTGATATGTCTGCTTACCTTGTTTGCTTCCTATCTCATCTATCAATATCAGATATTGGTTGGGGCACCGAATCTGACGATAATGCGGCCGGTCGATAAATACAAAACCGACCAAGACACGGTCGAAATAGTGGGAGCAACAGATCCTGAGGCGATATTGTCTGTCAACAATCAGCTGGTAGCACTCGACAAGGGTGGGACTTTTAGATTCAGAGTACCCCTGACAGGTGAAAGTACGACTGTTACAATAGTGGCTGCGTCAAAGTATGGTAAGACCAGATCCCAAACTTTGACGGTCTATCATGAATAATCCAATACAGTTATTATTAGTTATTATTATTATTACTTTAACAATTCTTATTGTCTTGGTGGCAGTTCAGGCAGTACACGTCTTGGTAGAATTACGCCAAATTATCAGAAGGGTCAATGGCTTTTTGGATGCTGGCAAAAATTTGGGTGATGCGACCGCTGAACTCCGCCGTTTTTTCAAGCGCGACGGCAGAGTGGTAAAATAACGTTATGTTGACAGGCACGCAAATAAGGCAAAAGTATTTGGATTTTTTTACAAAGCGTGGGCATGTGGCGATCCCGTCAGTTCCTCTCGTTCCTGAAAACGATCCCACGACTCTTTTTACTGGATCTGGAATGCAACCTATGATTCCATATCTCTTGGGACAGCCACATCCTTTGGGTGTAAGACTCGTTGATTCGCAGAAATGTTTCAGAGCCCAAGATATTGAAGAAGTGGGAGACAATAGGCATGACACCTTTTTTGAAATGCTCGGCAACTGGTCACTAGGTGATTATTTTAAGGAGGAACAATTGATATGGATATGGGAATTTTTTACCGAAGAATTAAGTTTAGATCCCAAAAGGTTATATGTCAGTGTGTTTGAAGGAAATGCTGAAGTTCCCAAAGACCAGGAAGCTGTAAATATTTGGAAAAGTTTAGGAGTTGCCGATGATCACATTTATTTTTATGGGGTTAAGAAAAATTGGTGGGCCAGAAGCAGCTTTGAAAACATGCCAGTAGGTGAACCGGGCGGTCCCGATAGTGAAGTATTTTATGATTTTGGGGGATCCCACGATTGTCACCCAAATTGTGATTGTGGACGGTTTATGGAGATTGGCAACAATGTCTTTATGACCTATAAAAAGACAGATTCTGGATTTGAGCCGTTGGCCAAGAAAAACATTGATTTTGGGGGAGGATTAGAGAGACTGACTGCTGCAGCAAATAATGGTCCCGATATTTTCAAAACCGATTTATTTATGCCGATAATCAAGGTTTTGGGTGGTGAAATTTCACCAGCCACAAGAATTATCGCCGATCACATTAAGGCTTCGGTTTTTTTAATCGACGAAGGACTTTTGCCTTCAAACAAAGCTCAGGGGTATTTCTTACGAAGATTGTTGAGACGAGCAGCAGTAAAGATGAAGCAACTTGGTATGAATCTGGAATTTTCAAAAGTCATAACGGCAATTTTCGAAATATATCCGATGTATCTAAAAAATATGGCTAATGTCAACCTGGAAATTTCCCGGGAAATGGCCAACTTTCAAAAAACTCTGGACCAAGGTTTGAAATTATTAGACAAAGTATCCCCTTTTGATCTTTTTCAATCTTATGGCTTTCCAATCGAAATTACCGAAGAACTTTATAAACAAAAAGGTTTGAATTTAGATAGAGAAGCATTTGATCTTCAGCTGAAATCACACCGTGATTTATCAAGAACGGCTGGAAAAGGCATGTTCAAAGGGGGGCTGCAGGACAGCTCGGAAATTACGACTCGGTATCATACCGCGACTCACCTATTGCACGCAGCCCTTCGTAAAATTCTTGGATCTCATGTTTCCCAAAAGGGGAGTAATATCACAAGTGAGCGATTGAGATTTGATTTTTCCCATCCCGACAAACTGACGAGCGAGCAAATCTTACAAATCGAAGGCTTGGTAAATCAAAAGATTAATGAGGACATCGAGGTCAATAAACTCGAAATGAAAAAAGATGAAGCCTTAAAAATGGGAGCCCTGGCATTTTTTCCAGAGAAATATCCAGATGTGACTACGGTCTATAAAATTGGTGATTATTCAATGGAATTGTGCGGTGGGCCACACGTAACCTCGACAAGTGAGATAGGAAGGTTTAAGATAAATAGAGAGGAATCGGCAGGCGCCGGTATCCGCCGAATATATGCAACTGCCCTTTTTCCCCCACAAACCAAAGAATAGTGCTATTGATCACGAATACCTGCTTGCGCTCGAGATAAGTCCGCAGATTATAAAGTGTGCTGTCTGGAGCGTAATCAATGGTCAGACACAGGTAGTGGCTGTCGGTGATCAATCCAGGTGGGACGATGTATCTGAGGCAAGTTTGGTTACCGCCTCCGACACGGCCATATCTTCGGCATGTGAACGAATGGGAAGTACAGGAAAACTTGCGATCAAAAAAGTGATTTTGGGATTAGGCTCTACTTGGATAAATGGTGACAAGATATCCGAATCAAAAATGCCACTTATCAAGTCGCTATCTCATAAATTGGATTTGGTTCCCGTGGGCTTTGTCGTTACCTGCGAAGCGGTCATGAGATTTGTCCAGCATTCTGAAGGCACTCCTCTTACCGCGATATTACTAGGTTTTTGGGCGCAAACCCTGGATATGACATTGGTACGTCTGGGTAAGCCCGATGGTATGGTAGAGGTGGCTAGAAGCCAGAGCCTGACAGACGATGTGGTCGAAGGTTTATCCCGCTTTCCCAAAGTGGATATGTTGCCTTCGAGAATGTTACTCTACGACTCGGGTATAGATCTGGAAGAAATAAAACAATTGTTATTGTCATATCCCTGGCTCTCACCCACTAAGAAATTTGGTTTTTTACATTTTCCCAAAGTAGAAATACTTCCGTCCGATTTTACCGTCCGCGCGATCGCTTTAGCGGGCGGATCTGAAGTGGCCGTGTCGTTGGGGCTTATTGAAAAATCAGAGCCTGTATTGCCAGCCGAATTACCGGTTCAAAATCTGACTGCATCGGACTTTGGATTTACGAGTGAAGAAAATATAGAGATCCCCGCACCATCAAAATCAGTACCAGAACTAGTATTATCCGAAAAACCAAAGTTTAAATTACCAAATTTTACTATTCCACATCTTAGTTTTTCGTATAAACCGGTATTAATATTATTGGTAGTTATTGGTTTGTTATTATGTGTATCTGGTTTGGTTTTCTATTTACCAAAAGCAACCGTCAACCTGGGTTTTCAAACCAAAACTATTGATCACAATTTTGTGGCCGACTTGGGGGTTAGTGAAGTTAATGTGACAGTAAGTTTGTCTGAGACTGCCCCGGCAACCGGAAGTAAATTGGTAGGCGATAAAGCAACGGGTACGGTGACAATAGTAAATTATCTCGGAACCGGACGGGCATTTCCTAAGGGTACTTTAATAACATCACCATCGGGCTTAAAATTTACGACAGACGAGAGTGCTTCGGTGAGTGCGGCGGTAATCGGATCAGATTTAAATTTACAACCAGCTAATACAAAAGTAAAAATAACAGCATCCCAAGTGGGAACAGAATCAAATATTTCTGCAAATACCGGATTTAGGATAGGGACCTATGCTCAAACGGAAACCCTAGCCAAAAACGAGGTGGCCTTATCGGGCGGAACAAGTAGACAAGTCAAGGCGGTGGCTAAGACCGATGTCGATAAATTACGTACCAAACTATTGGAAAACCTCAAGGCTCAAGCTAAGCAACAACTGTTAGACAAGACTTCTGAACAGACTTTGATTACAGATTCGGTAGTGGTAACAACTGTGGGTGAAGATTTGGATTCAAAAATAGGTGATTCGGCAGACAGTTTTGAATTAAAATTGACTGTCAAAGCCAAAGGGCAGGTAGTTTCAAAAAGCGAGATTGATAATGCTATCAAAGATGCTCTGTCTAGTCTGGTGCCAGCAGGATTTGAAATCCAATCCACTACACCTAGAAATTTGTCTGCCAAAAAATCCAGTATTTCTATCTCGGTTTCAGCAAATCTTACACCCAAAATCGATTCTCTGATAACAGCACAAAATATCTCTGGGAAGAGTCTGGATAAAGCCACAGAATATTTACATACATTACCCGGTATTTCCAAAATAGAATATGTCATTTCACCCCCCCTGCCGATAATTACTTCCAGATTACCTTGGCGGACATCTCGAATTGAGATACGGGTCTATCCACTCTAGACTATGAGACGTCTGATTTCATTTTCAGTGCTAATTTTGGGAATAATTCTCATTGGAGTTGTGTTGGTACCTTTAGCACTGTCTCAAGCAACTTATATACTAAACAAGAAGACTGTAATAATTGACCCGTCTGTTCGCTCGACCAGCCAAATTCCCCAAATATTAGGTACTAGTGATTCAGACTTATATAGTGCATCCCAATGGTTTCCAAGTTCTCCATCTAATACCTCGACATCCAGTAAAGTAAATTTTTATACTTTGTCTATTCCCAGCATTGGTCTGGATAGTGTTCCAATTGAGATAAATGGTGACGATCTAAAGCAGGGGGCAATTCAGTATCCGGGGACAGCATTACCTGGAACTTTTGGTAATACGGTAATTTTCGGGCATTCAACATCTCCTTTTTTGTTCAAAAAAGGAGACCCGTTATCTATTTTCAATCCGCTTTTAAAAATCAAAGTTGGTGAAGACATAGTAGTCGTCTATGATGGAGTCACCTATCGCTATCGCGTCCGCAATATTGCAGAAATAGAACCAGACAAGATAGAGGTATTGGCTCAAAGATATGATAAATATGAGCTTACTCTCGTTACTTGTATTCCACTTGGGACATATCTTCGTCGCTTCGTTGTCCGCGCGGAGTTGATAAACTAATTTATGAATTATTTAGGACTAGATTATGGGACTGCAAAAATTGGGGTAGCGATAGCCATAGGTTCTCTGGCTGAGCCATTGACCACCATAAATGCCAAAAACAATCTTCAATTACTAAAACAAATTATTATTGACAATAATATTGATACTATCGTTGTAGGTGATTGTTCACAAGAATTCTTAGACAGACTTCAATTATTAGAGTTACCGGTTCATGTTGTCGATGAAACACTTTCTTCCCACGATGCAAGGGAGAAGTTACTTCATACTACTCAAAAGCGCAGAAAAAATCTCGAGCACCAAGTTTCAGCTACAATTATCCTTCAAAACTGGTTAGACACCCAATAGCTTGCAAATACCTATTTATTATAGGATAATGTCCAACCATGGACAGACGGTGGTTGTTTATTGCCTTATTTTGGGCTTTTTTATTTGGTAATGTAGTCAATATCAGAGCTTTTGATATTCAAGGCGCAATCAATAGTGCAAATCCTGGAGATACTATTAATATTCCTGATGGGACTTATACTGAGTCGATAGATGTTCCGGCAACGCTTTCTGGAATAATTATATTGGGTCAAAGCCGCGATGGGACCATAGTTACAAACACTTCTGGATCGGGATTTGTAATATCTGCTGATAATGTATCTTTCAAGAACTTGACCGTCAAAGGATACACTACAGGTAGAGGATTGGATTTTCTTGGAGGTGGAACTGTAACCAAAGGACTTGTCGATAATGTTATTGCCGATGGTAATGGGGATGGAATAGCAATTGATAATGTCGCAGCGGCAGACTTCAAAATTCAAAATTCTCAAATTATAAACAACAATTATTCACCCAGCGGAATATATATTAGTGACTCGTCAAATATTCAAATCACCAACAATCAAATAACAGGAAATTCTAATGGTGTCGACTTGGTAGGTACGACTACTGATATTATTTTATCAGGAAATACGTTTGGATCAAATAGTTTGTACGATATTTTCAACAATACTTCAAACAATCAAACAGCCACGGGAAATACCTGGGGAACGTTTGACGGAAGTGTAATCAAAGGGAGAATTTACGATAAGCTTGATGATGCCACATTGGGATTGGTAACTTTTGACAATACCAGTCCTACAGTCAATGCCGGGACAGACAAGATAAAGAGGTCTAGTTTTACCCAAGACGCGACAGTCTCAGACACCTACGGAATCTCGTCATATTCTTGGACAGCACCTGTTCAAATTACCTTTAGCAACTCAAGCGTTGAAGATCCGGATATTTCAGCTTCTGCAGACGGTACATATACTATAACTCTGACAGTTACCGATACTTCTGGAAATACCAGTTCAGATACTTTTCAGCTGATTTGGGATACTATCAACCCTACAGGTTCTTGGGTATCCCCGGTAAATAATTGGACTATTTCAGGTACAGAAGAGTTAAAGGCTAGTACTTCAGACTCCTTGTCGGGAATAGATAGTGTCAAGTTTCAATATAAGCAAAATAATGGAATTGACACCTTACATAATACACCAGCTATTTGGGACACAGTTGGCCTGCCGTTAGATGGATATACGGGAAGAATTATTATTACAGATAAGGCTGGAAATTCGATCAATGTCGACAGAAACTTTTATGTAGCAGCTGTAATCTCAAATGTGGTTAGCAGCACTCTTGATACAAGTAGAATTCAAATAAATTGGAACACAGATAGATTGACAGATGGGAGAATAATTTATGACACAACGCCACATTCTACAATCGATCAATTTAATGGTGCCCAATATGGATATGCCTTGACTAGTCGAACCGAAAGTCTTTACTCCCTCGTTCATTCAATTGTGCTTACCAATCTTTCTGACAATACACAATATAATTGGCGGATAGTATCTGGGGGAATACCAATTGTGGTGAGTACTGAATACAATAACCGGACTATGTCAAAGTCCGGTGCTGGTTTTTCGAATTCAACCACAACTTCGGTAATTTCGACATTTACAAAACCTACTCTAACTTCAAAACCAATAGTCCAATATTTTCCGGAGGAAGAAGTATTGGGAATTGAGACCGAGGAAATTCCAAATATATTTCCAACACCGACTCCCGAGGCAATAGAAAAAGCAATTACTGTATCGAAGCCTAATTTTAATTGGTGGATAGTCATTTTACCTACAGGATTTCTAATCTTCATCTTGGGATTGAATTTTTGGCGCAAATAGTCATAATAGAGTTTGATGAAAGATTCCCTGCTCCATCTGCTAGTTCCCCATGAGTCCAACAATCATCGGGCGCGGATTCTTCACCCTACAGGTTTGTCTATGGTTATCGGTTTGTATGTCGTATTCCAATTAACCATGAACCAAATAACTACACATTATCCACAGATCTTGGGTTACGCCTCAAATATAGCCCCCGAAGAAATTGTCAGACTGACAAATTTGGAACGAAAGTCCAAGGGTCTCCCAGAAGTTCGCTTGGATACCAATCTTTCGGCGGCAGCAGCCCAAAAAGCAGCTGACATGGTAGCCCACGACTATTGGGCGCACGTATCACCCCAAGGAACTCAGCCTTGGTATTTTGTGACTAAGAGTGGTTATGCTTATAAATATGCTGGCGAAAATTTGGCTCGAGATTTTGCTGATCCAGATTCTGTCGTCAAGGCCTGGATGAATTCACCGACACACAGAGAGAATTTGTTGAGTTCCAGATATCAGGATATCGGGATAGCTGTTATTGATGGAAGTTTGGGAGGACGTGATACCACCCTCGTGGTACAAATGTTTGGAACAAAACTAAACTCGGGGGGGTCGATATTGTCAGTCAAAGCAGCCGATGAAGCAGGACCGTCAGCAACCCGAAATTGGAATCCTACAATCACCAGATTTGATTTGGCCAAAGCCTTATCCATAGGGTTATTACTCCTGTTTTCCGTGATATTGGTTGTTGATGTGGTTGTAATTTCAAAGCACAAAATCCACCGTTGGGCTAGCAAGAGTCTTGCTCATCTGACATTTATGGCTATATTATTAATAGGACTATTTATAATTAATAGGGGAGTAATATTATAGTATGAACAGACATCCCAGCCATTATTTTGTATTAATAAGCTTGCTGCTTGTGGGTTTGTGGGGTTTGTATTGGTTCTCATATAACCCGGCCATGCGCATGGTCATTATGCTTGGTCTTGCAGCCTCCTATGTGACCTGGGGGATAGTCCACCATGCGCACCAAAAAGATCTCCATCCCAAAATTGTAGTAGAATACGTCCTAGTGGCGATACTGGCTTTATTAATGTTTTCCACATTGCTCTATCTAGCTTGACCAGACGCATTTTCTTAGGAATAGGTGTAAATATCGATATCAACGGTTTGCGTGCCAAATTGTCAGCCTTTAATAGAAATCTCGATTGGATACCAGACGAAAATTTAAATATTCCCTTAAATTATCTTGGCCGTCTGGCGCATCAGGATATAAACGAAGTGGGTCAGACAATCAAATCAATAGTCGAAAAATATCCGAGGTTTAGTCTTAAACCTACATTTCTCCAGACTTTGTACAAAAAACACGAAGAATCAATGATTAATCTTGAGCTTGGTGGAGAACTAAATATTTTAGAAACATTACAGAAAGAATTGACAGGAGTGTTGGATGAAGTCGCAGCCCAACCCAAGAGATATTTTCCTTATATTACTATTGCTACTCTCAAAAAAACCGATCATGATTCGACCAAAAAATTATTAAGTAAAATCAACGATTTGAATATTGAGTTTGATTTAGATGAAATATTGGTTTCAAAAGTATCGACCTTCGAAACACTTTTTTACAAAGATTCTGTCACCTTTCATAAATTACGGGATTTTAGCCTAAAGAGTCAAGTTGTATAGCTTGCCAAACAAGTATAGAATCAAAAAGTATGAAGGGAATAATTCTTGCAGGTGGAAATGCCACTCGATTGTATCCAATAACTTTGGCAATAAATAAACAACTTATGCCTATATATGATAAACCAATGGTTTATTATCCACTTTCCGTCTTAATGATGGCAGGTATAAAGGAGATACTTATCATTTCTACACCTCACGATCTCCCTAATTTTAAACATCTACTTGGCGATGGATCTTTATTTGGTTGTAAATTTTCTTATGCTGAACAAAAAGTTCCAAACGGTCTCGCTCAGGCGTTCGTTATCGGTAAAGAGTTTATAGCTAAAGATAAAGTGGCTCTCATATTGGGAGATAATATTTTTTATGGCACAGGTTTTTCCCAATTACTTAAACATAACATAAATCCTGATGGTGGGATTGTATTTGCTTATCATGTATCGGATCCCGAGCGGTATGGTGTTGTTGAATTTAATAATAAAAAAGAGGTGCTATCTATCGAAGAGAAACCGTTAAAACCAAAATCAAATTTTGCTATACCAGGATTATATTTTTACGATAACGACGTCGTTGGAATTGCATCAAACCTTAAACCGAGTAAACGTGGTGAATATGAAATTACCGATATTAACGAAGAGTATTTAAGAAAAGATAAATTAAAAGTAGCTATCCTAAATCGAGGGACGGCTTGGTTAGATACTGGAACAGCAAATTCGCTTATGCAAGCATCCCAGTTTGTCCAGGTTATTGAAGAACGCCAGGGACAAAAAGTTGGGTGTATTGAAGAGGTAGCCTATCGTATGGGCTATATATCTAAAAAACAACTATTAAAAATAGCACAACCTTTGCTCAAAAGCGGATATGGAAAATATTTAATAGATTTAGTACAATAAGACTGTGAAAGTATTAGTAACAGGTGGGGCGGGATTTATTGGAAGTAATTTTATCCATTATTGGCTGAAGAAATATCCAAAGGATCAGGTGTTTAATGTCGACGCATTAAAATATGCAGGCAACTTAGAAAATCTAAAAGATATTGAAGCCGACCCCAATTACCCATTTATTAAGGGAGATATTTCAAAATATGATGAAATAGAGCCAATATTTAAGAAAGAGATAGATATTGTAGTAAATTTTGCAGCTCAAAGCCATGTTGATAGATCTTTGTATGATCCATACGAATTTATAACTACAAATATTATTGGTACAAAGAATCTGTTGGAGTTGTCGACTAGGTATAAAGTAAAGAAATTTCATCAGGTTTCTACAGACGAGGTATTTGGAGACTTGGCTTTAAATTCAAAGGACAAGTTTTCGGAAAGGACATTGCTAAAACCAAGTAATGAATATTCAGCTACTAAGGCATCAGCTGAAATGATA
The DNA here is from genome assembly GCA_016219445.1 of Candidatus Amesbacteria bacterium. GTDB lineage: Bacteria > Patescibacteriota > Microgenomatia > CAZETR01 > Amesbacteraceae > JACRNA01. The sequence continues at coordinate 1,495 of JACRNA010000041.1, read as the reverse complement.
GTGATGGCTTATAATTTTACATACAAATTACCCACAACAATTTCAAACTGTACAAATAATATTGGACCAAATCAATATCCAGAGAAATTGGTACCATTGGCAATTACCAATATTATGGAGGGAAAGAAGGTGCCAATCTATGGATCAGGTAAGAATGTACGGGACTGGTTACATGTTTTGGATCATTGTAGTGCAATTGATCTCGTGATAAAGGCTGGAAAAGTGGGAGAACGATACATGATTGGCTCTGATCATGAAGAAATTTCAAATATTCAGCTAATAAAGAAGATATTGAAGATTATGAAAAAAGACGGAGATTGGATGGAATTTGTGACGGATCGACTTGGACATGATCGTAAATATGCGGTGGATTGGAGCAAAATCAAAAAATTGGGCTGGAAACCCAAGTATAAGCTTGACGATTCTATAAGATTAACAGTAGATTGGTACATGAAGAACGAGGACTGGTGGAAGAAAATTAAGTCAGGTGAATTCCGCAAGCATTACGAAAAAGTCTATGGCAACAGATAGAATCTTGATATTCGGGGATGGTCAAGTGGGAAATTTTTATTTGAGATATTTCTCTGGATCGGGTTATGAAGTTAAGCTCACTTCGGTAGATATTGCCTCAAAAGAAGAAGTGGAAATAATTATAGGAGAGTTCAGACCGACGATAGCAATCAACTGTGCAGGAAAAACAAGTTTGGAATGGTGTGTCAACAATAAGCTTGGGGCATTTAATATAAACGTTCTTGGTGTCGATATTATCGCCCAAATATGCGATGAAAATGATATTTATTTTGTACATTTATCAAGCGGATGTATTTTGGAAAGTAAAGATGAGTTTGATACAAAAAATGAGGAAACCATTCCTAAACCAAAATCATATTATTCATTATTAAAAGCCTGGGCGGAAGAAATGGTAGTCTTTAAAAGATCGAAAAAGTTTAAGTATTTAATACTCCGACCTAGACAACCTATCTCTTCGGAAATAAATACTAAGAACATGTTAGTCAAGATGTTAACCTTTACAAAATTCATTGATATTCCCAACAACGGAACAATAATTGAAGATTTAATGGTCTGGACTGAGAAATTAATACAAAATAGAATTGTTGGGGTTGTTCATGTAGTAAACACAGGATGGACTACACCATATCGTATGGGGCTAATGCTTCAAAAGTATGTACTGTCTAGTTTGCCAGTAAATAAAATTACCAAGGAGGAATTAAATACTATGAATCCCGAGAAAAGAGCAGATGCAATTCTTGATAATTCAAAATTAATTTCTATAGTTGGTAACGTAGAAAATTATGAGAAAAGAATAGAAGAAATAATAATAAAATTAGCTGAAAATTTCAAAATAGGTGATAAGGATTATATTAAGGATCAATTGTGTGGATAAGTCTATCTCTGAATCAATTGGTATTTCTGTTTTTCCAATTTTGGCAATACCCATTCCAACCTTTCCCAATAATTGAATAGCTTTCTGGAG
>JACRNA010000043.1 GCA_016219445.1 Candidatus Amesbacteria bacterium | reverse complement strand
TTCCAAGAGAAATCAGTCACCAAACTCTCAAACTCCCACATGGTTAAACCAGTCAAAGCTTTACACATCCTGTCGGTTCGCAGGGCAGAGCGAATATTCACAACCAAACTATATCAAAGATCTTATTACGGGACAAGTCTAATGAAGAAAGCAAATTCCAATTCGAAGCAAGGCATCCTAAAAACTGCTGAAATGTGGAAAAACAGAATTGATCAATTTTTACTGCCGAAGACCGACAAAACCATTAAATATGATTTTACTTCTTCTTTGATTGCTCCCGCAAAGTGGGATAAACGACAATTGCTACTGCCAAAAGAACAATTGCACTAATAAGATAAAATACTAATATTGAGTTCATACTCTTCCTCCTTTCAACAATTGCACACTAATTATAAAACTTCCAGCCGCCAAAACTAGACCCAATAGCATTACCATTCCATTAACTGATTCGCCTATAAATATCGGTAATATAAGCGAAGACAAAAATACAATACTTAAATTGCCCAAGACATCCGCGATGTGCGCAATTTGATGAGTATTTAGATAAATTGTAAAATTCATAATAATATTATTACTCTATCAGAAATAATATGCAAACTGCACTCAAAATCTTCAACTCTCTTCTGAAATTTCTTCACAGATCTTTAATATCCAACTTTGATTGTCTAATTATTGCCCGCAAAGTTCCCGTGGGAATCGGTTTTGGATGAACTGCTACTTGTGTCCATCTGCCATCGGGGTGTTTTAATCTGACATGACTTCCCTTTCCACCTGTTTGTACGAATCCAAATTTTTCCAAAGTTTTTATTAGATCTCGCCCTTTAATATTTGTAGGGAGTTTAGGCATAACTCAAACCCATGGGAAAATTTACTCTAGCCGTGGTAATAATCTGATCCTGCACTTCATCGGTAGGAACCTCCGATTTTTCCGCAGCCAACGATTCTACTGCCAATTGAATACCATCCTTAATACTTCTCATTACTTCCTCAACCGAATCAGCATAATCAGAGATGCCCAAAGTCGGACAATGGGCCACATAAACCACAGACCCATCGGCATATTTTTCAGGTTCAATAATTATCCTATAATCCAAGACTTTTGTGTCCATATACACATTTTACCACGTATTTGCAACCCAAAAATCCTCAACTCTCTTCTGAAATTTCTTTAGACCCATGAAGTTATTTTAGCCTATTCTTTTTTTTAGAATTTTAAAAAAGGGATTAGCAAGCGTGCATCCAGCGCATTCTACTTTTACATCACCAATTTTATTTACATACCTATCCCCTTCAATCGTCGCTTCAACCCATTTTCCACCATTTGTGCATAACACCCTATCCGCATTCAGTCGTTTGGGGTCAAACTTAATATATCCCCCTCCAGCCAAACAAACATTGGCTAACTTAATCTCGATCATAATTAGTTGATAATATGCTCTCTCTCTGGAAGTCAAGCTTTTAGTTCAAAGAGTTCAAAGGGCGTCCCCCTTCAAAGTTATCCACAGGTCAATTTCTTGATTTCAGTTTCCAATGACCTGATAATATCCCGAAGCACCATAACCTCACTATATCGAAGTTCTGACAGCGAACTCTCATGCTTGACGCCATGAAAGTATTTCATTTTTTCAGCCAACTTGGCTTGGTATTTTGCTAGATCTGTCTGGAGCTGTATTAATTTACTTTTTGAATCCATGAAAGTAATTATACGCTTTGATAAGTTGTTCCACCTAAGAGGTGGAACATATCACTTCATTCCCGAACTAAATCGGGCAAATTCAATAAATAACCAAGTGAATCCAAAGGCCATGGCAAAAGGAGCCATAATTGAGACATAGTTTTTGTGTCCTGGTCTGTAGCCTCTTAATAATAATGAATTACTAACAACTGAGATAGACGACAGAGCCATGGCAAGACCAGCCAGCTCTGGCTTGAGAATTAAGCCTGCAAAAGAAAATACCCGAGCCGCAATGGGAATACCGGCCACATTGTAAAACAAAGCAAAGAACATATTTTGTTTGATTTTTTGCATGGTTTCTTTGGATAAATCAATAGCATTAACCACATCCCGCAGATCATTTTTGATAATCACAATTCCTCCCGATTCCATAGCCACATCGGTTCCCGACCCCATAGCAATACCAAGATCAGCTTGAGCTAGAGCCGGTGCATCATTGATTCCATCCCCTACCATGGCCACTTTTTTGCCCTGGGCTTGAAATCTTTTTACTTCACCAGCTTTATCTTGGGGCAGGACTTCGGCCAAAACGTTGGTGATACCCACTTGTTGAGCAATTGCCCTGGCAGTTCTAGTGTTGTCTCCGGTAATCATCCAGACGTCTATGCCCATTCTGATTAATCTTTCCACCGCCTCTTTAGATGTTTCTTTGACGGTATCGGCCACAGCAATAGCCCCCAAGACTTCACCTTCGGATGACAATTCCATGACCGTCTTGCCCATGTTTTCCAGATCGTGATAACTTTTAACTTTTGGTTTGCCAAAGAAATAGACTTTTCCAGATATTTTTCCGGTGATACCTTCACCAGGAACGGCTTTAAAATCCGAGACTCCAAACAATTCACCGGTATGTTTTTTGACTATCGCCTCTGCCAGCGAATGTTCGGAATATTTTTCTAGGGAAGCTGCAATTTTTAAATTATCGCCAATAATATCAGTCACTTCGGGATGGCCTTTGGTAATCGTTCCAGTCTTATCAAAAATAATGGTCTTAATTTTACAGGCTGCCTCGAGTGGTTCTCCCCCTTTGACCAAAATGCCATGCTCGGCCCCTTTGCCAGTTCCCACCATAATAGCTGTCGGAGTAGCCAGACCCAAAGCACAAGGACAGGCGATAACAATGACGGCCGTAAAGGCCATCAATGCAAATGATAATGAAGAACCAAGTAACAAGTACCAAATGACAAAAGTAATAAGAGCAATAATAATTACAGCTGGGACAAACCAGGCAGAAATCTGGTCAGCAAAGGCTTGAATTGGAGCTTTGGATCCTTGGGCGTCTTCAACCAATTTAATTATTTGCGAAAGGGTACTTTCGGCTCCAACTCGAGTTGCTTGTATCTCAAAACTCCCCGTTTTATTAATAGTTGCCCCAATGACATTATCCCCCACTTGTTTTTCCACAGGTAAGCTTTCTCCAGTAATCATCGACTCGTCAATAGCCGATGAACCTTTGAGAATTACCCCATCTACGGGGATTTTTTCACCAGGACGAACCAGGATCACATCGCCCTTGGCTACTTGGTCAATTGGCACATCCAAAGTTTCACCGTTGCGAATAACTCGAGCAGTTTTAGCTGCCAGTCCCATTAATTTTTGAATAGCTTCGGATGTTCTACCCCTTGCTTTGGCTTCAAGAAATTTACCCAAAATCACAAAAGTAATTAGGAAAGCGGCCGTTTCAAAATAAAGCTCCGGGATTTTCAGGAAAAAATTAATGACACTATAAAAATAGGCCACCGAGGTACCTATGGCAATTAAAGAATCCATGTTGAAGGTGTGCATTTTCAGAGCCGACCAGGTACCGCGGTAAAATCCCGCGCCGATTATAAATTGCACCGGAGTGGCCAGTATAAATGAAATAATTCCAATGTATGGCAACAAGGATGTTGATCCGGGAAGCCCCTTAAAAAAATTAAACAGCATAAAATAAATCATTGGGGCTGATAGAAAAAAGCTCCACAAAAATTTATGCCATTCACCCTTGATCTTTTCGGTTTCATCAATAACCTTTTCGGAGGCAGCATATCCTGCTTTAGCCACGGCATCTTTTAAATCTGTAACTTGGGTCAGACTGGGATCGTAAACAATGCTGGCTTTTTCCGAAGCAAAATTGACCCGTGCCTCGGATACACCAATTACTTTTTTTAATTGGCGCTCAATAATATTGGCGCAGGAACTACAATGCATACCCGAGACGGCTAGATTGATACGTGTTGACATTTATTTATTTTACATCTTTTTAACGTCTCTAGTGTTTATGCTTACCATCCCGCATCATCCAGATATGCATCAGGATACAAATAAAAAGCGGGGCGATCCACAAAATCTTTTCCATGACCCAATTTTATCAATCACTTATGAATATTTTATGAAGATACCAATGCAAATCTACGGTATGTATAAAGTAAAGTATCACCAATAAAATATCTAAAACCAATTTTTCTAAAAAAATAAATATAATCTTTTTTTGTGTGGGCATACAATTTCACTCCTAGCCATTTGTAGGCAATATTAATTCTTAAAAAATCTGCCATTGGGGTCAATTTCCCCTCAGTAACACAATCGCGTGTTGTAATAAAACCATCTTTTTTCAAAAGATTGTGCCAGACTTGCAATAATTTTTCCAGAGACTTGTGATCAAAAAACTCCATGACTCCATCAGTTTCGATCCAGTCCAATGATTTGGGACTTATTATTTTTTTCAAATCGAGAGCATTAATTTGTTGAACCACAACATCAAAGTTCTTATATTTTGATATAACAAGTTTCTTTATGGCTTTTACTTGCTCTTTGCCCAAATCTATTATATAAATCTTCGCATTTTTGTTTCGCTTAATTACAAATTGAATAAATGTGTCGGCGGTTTGTTCGTTCCCGCATCCGGATAACAGACAAGAAAAGTCTTGTTTCTCAAAATTTACCCGTTTACCTAATGATTCGACATCTTTTATTCCCTGATTATATGCCCAGCGCAAATAAATAGGAAAAAATGGGTTTCCCAAAACTACTCCAAATCTCTGATAATAATTTTTTGCTTTTATTATCACTTCTTCAAAACACTTTTTGATAACGCAAAGAAATTTGCAACTTCTTTTTTTATCACTTCCAACCGAGGTTCCGAAATCCTTCCCTTCCGAGACAAGATTCTTTTTTGAGAAATTATCTTTATTTGGTGTATACATAATGCTGTGATTTTCTTGTCCCATTCAAATGGAATGTACCCCGCAATTTCTTTTACTTTTGTCGACATTGGTATGACCAAAGCCAAATGAGAACCTATCACATGTAATATCAATCCTGGGCGAGTAAAGGTCTCTCCCTTACCATCAATCTCACTACCGACATTAACACCAAAGGCGATCCAACGAATTTCTCCTTGTCGAATATTTATTTTTCTCTCTTCCTGATTTACCCGTTTCTTAACCTTATTCCATTTATCAAAATCTTTGAAATACATACTCGAGAATAATTTACGGATCCCTTGCGGAATCCGTTGACGCCTAACGGCGATGGTAGCTGAATTATATCACATTTTCGCTTGTTTTGATGGGCACTTGGTATCAGAGTATGAACAAAAGACACAGCAGTCCCCTGGTTTTGGTTTAAGCGTCTCTCCACATTTTTGACATTTGTAAAAAAATTGACAGGCAGCAACGGGCATATCTACTTTTTGAACATCGTGGCATATAGGGCAAGTTAAATTAGTTTCTGTTTGCATATCTTTATATGTTCCACCTCTTAGGTGGAACAATTATTATCTGTCGAGATCCAGTGTCATGTGTTTTATATATTCCAGTTCACTGGCATAGTCGGCATGACTAAGGACGAAATCCCGATACTTTGCAAAATCTTTATATTGGGAAATAACTATCTTGGACTCAACAAAATCTTTTGTCCCAAATAAATAAGATGGCAATGAAGACCAGGGATAAGTCGATAAATTAGTCTTAGTAACAATATTGGAAACATATGGATTGAGATGAATATAGCGAGACAGATGTAACAGCTGATTGTTGCTTTCCACCCGGACAGCCTTGAAAACTCCCTGGAACAAGGGCCCTATCCGATTATGTTTGGTATTAAAATAGCGGGTATAACTATTGGTAAATAAACTTAAATATTTGGCAATGCCATCATCGGCGGTTTGTTTTAACAAAAAATGAAAATGATTTGGCATAAACACAAAGCTGACAATGTCTACCAATTTATCCCCCGTCTCACCAAGCTTAGCCAGCAACTCAATCTTACTTTGTATATTAAGTCTTTTAAATCTGGATAGTTTAATCGGAGGCTTGATAAAGCGGTAGTAATTCAGTCCCAACATGGCCTGTTGATAATCATGCTCGGACACAAAAATTGGAAACTTGGCAACTCCACGGTTGAAAACATGATAATATCCATCCGTTTCAAATGGCTCTTCTCTGCCTGCCATAAAATAATCTTATCACATTGTTCCACCTCTTAGGTGGAACAATTACTTTTTCTTGGCAAAGTAGTTTGAGACACTGGCAAAGAGGAAGCCTACTAGCCAAGCCGAGACACTGGCAGAGACGAGACCCAAAACAAATGATTGAGCCGTTAGATCCCAGGAACTTTTTTGAGCCAAATCAACTCCATGCAACCAGGACTGGGCAATGGTAAACATTAGATCCGGAAATATGCCAACCAGTACCCGGCAGACTACAAAGATTACTGCAAATGTAATAGCTAAAGCGTTAGCTGTAGCAATTGGTTCATGCTTCATTTATTTTTCACTCCCCTTCATAATAATGATTATAATCAGAATAATAATTAAAACAAATACTCCCAAGTCCAACCAGAAATTTTGAAAAAGCTTGGAAATGTTAAAGACCCACAAACGTAGTGGCCGGGTCAGAGGTTCCATCTGGTTCATTTGAATTTGGTCAAAATAATTGAAGATCGCCATGAGAATCCCAGTAGTTATAAATATCCCTGCTCCCACGTGTTTTAAGATATTTGATATCTTTCTCTGGTTTGGTCCTTCTATTTTATTTGTCAATTTTTGATACAGGACAGACATTATAAATAACGGGGCGACAATACCTGCGACATAAGCCAAGGCTACAACAAGAGCTTGAAGAGTAGACGGTGATAGTGATATCAGAGTTACAGCAGCCAATAGAACTGGTGCACAACAAGAAGAAGTCAGTCCAGACATGACCCCCAAGCCAAAAACACTACCAGTATTTATCTCGGGATTAAATTTTGGCATATCAAAAAATTTTGGCATTTTAAAGAGGGGCTTAACTGTCATGATTCCCATAATGATCATCACTAATGCCCCAATATAATAAATGCCTTTGTGATATGTGTCTAAGAAAGATATGGCAAAACGGAAACCTAGAGCCACCGGCACCAAAACTATGGCCAACCCCGCTGCAAAAACTAATGTGTAATAAATAACTTTGACCCGATCCCTAAAAATAGTTCCCAAATAAGATGGAAATAAAAAGGTAATACAACATGGAGCAAACAAGGCCAGGGATCCAGCCAAAAACGAAGCCACTAAAGATACGCCAAAAATCATTATTTAACTACTGTTTTAACAGTAAATGTTAACCTAGGATTATCGGGATCGTTAGTACCTACAAAAACATCACGAGAAATTGGTCCATAAACCGGCATAATATATGGCTTGTAAGTTACGCGAACTGTGGCAGCATCTCCCACCGCTATTTCATTTACGAACTTCCCTGGAGCATGCATACCATACTCTTTACTAATTTTATTTTTGTAGATTATTTGCCCAAAAGTGCAATTACAACTACTAGAAACACTGGTAATTTGCAAGGGGTTAGCGCCAACGTTTTTGATGATAAAATCTTTACTTCTGACATCTGCCACTTTCATCTCTCCCAAATCAGCTACTAATTCACGAGTCTCAACTTTGGAAAAAATATTGGCTGCTGGGGCAGTATTTTCCGCTTGATTGCGGGTTAATAACCAAACTGCTCCAAAAGTCAATACAAACATTCCCAAAAATAAAGCTGTTATGATTTTGGGATTCATACTCCACAGCTCCCTCCTGATTTAACCTGAGGAGTTAAGCCTTCGTCTTGAAGTTGTTTACTAACGGTTCCATATCCCCGCCCGCTGGAATAAGCCTCACCCAAAACCTCGACCGGATTGACATCTTTCCAATTTGTATTTTTCTTGGCCTTGAAAAAGACAGCTAATTCTGTATAAGTCTGGGGAAACCAATAGGAATTTATGACCAAAGCTTTTTTATATATATTTTCTTCCGGCATACCGGCTACGACTGCCAATTCGATAAATCCTAGCATCCCGGCCCCATGATTGCAGTCGGGAAAAGCGGTCGAATTACCACAGCAGGGTCTATAGATATTGGCAGAAATTTTTTTAATTAATTCTTCTTGATCAGTTGTTAATTTTATGAGGCTCTGACTATTAAACAATTTACCGCCGTCCTTAGACCCCAATGTCCAACCCCCCGTTGAAGCAAAACTTCCAATCTGATCTTTATACTTCGTACCCATTATCCCCTCAGAGAGAACTTTTGCTTTATTGGTAATTCCCAGGGGCCAAAGCAAATTTAAAATAAGGGCTGAATTTTCTTGAGTAACAACAATATTTGCATTATTGGATGTGCTGAGAAGTTGCTCGGCTTCCGGATGACGCTTCAAAAATTTTTCTTTATCTATCGCCCCTGTCTGCACCATTTTCACAATGACATCACCCCATGAAATTCCCAAGTCCACTCTTTCCGGCAAGATATTTTGTGAAATAATTGGAGTGGGAATTGGTGTTGTTTTTAGTTTTGGAACTTGATATCTGGTTCCCAGATAAAAAGCTAAACCTACAAACAACAAGGTCAAAAATATTCTTTTCATAAATGCATCATATTAAATAATATATGAAGATTTGATGAGGGGGAGATGTATTGTAAACTCACTCCCCTGTCCCGCCTTACTTTTAACTTTAACTTCTCCATGATGCGATTTTATTATCGACTGGACAATCGCTAGTCCCAATCCAGATCCCAATGTTTTGTTTGTTTTGGACCCTCTGTAAAATCTCTCAAAGATATTGGGTAGATCGACCTCCCCAATTCCCATTCCATTATCTTTAATTTGGATAACCGCCTGATTATTACGAGTAGACAAATTTATATAAATTGTTCCGTTATTCTGGGTAAACTTTATGGCGTTGTCAAGTAAATTTAGAATGGCTTGACCCAGCTTGTCAGTCCTACCACTAACAAATATTTCTGGTGTAATTTTGGCTTTTACTGTAATATTTTTCGGAGCTGCTAATTTTGACGCGATATCTTTTAATTCCAATAACAATTGTGACAGATCAACAATCTCATGTGTATGTGAGGTTGGCGATTCCGACCACGCCAAGTCCAAGACATTTTTCAAGGTTGTTGCCAATTTATTGGTATCAATCAAAATATTTTGTAACGCTGACTGATACTCCGAAGGAGTTCTTGGTTTGGACAGGGCCACTTCGATTCCACCATGAATGGTCGACAGTGGTGTTTTCAATTCGTGGGTTACATCACCAATAAACTGACGCTCGCGGACAAAAGCCGAATGCAAGCGATCAAGTAATAAATTAAAGGTCTTGGCTAATTCTTCCAACTCGTCGCCATTGTTAAATCCTGTTATTCTTTCATCCAAATTTTGGGAACCAATTCTTTTTAATTTCTCCGATATTTGGGTAATTGGACTAATAGTTTTTTTGATCAGTAGATATCCTCCCAACGATACCGGAAAGATTAGAACTACAAAGGTAATACCCAAAACAACCAATAAACTGTCGAGTGATTTCTGGATAACGTCAATGGGGTGAGCCACCAAGATTACTCCCCCTGAAACGGGAGTGGCCAAAAAACGCATCCAAGACCCATTAATATTTTCGTTGGCAAAATATTGCCTATTGCTCTTGAAAGCTTGGAAAAATAGCTGATCAAAAATTTCTGAATTTTTACTCATGGTAACAGAGGCATTAAAAATTTGGCCTTTCTCGTCCATGGCCACCACCAACATCCCGGGAATTTCGGCAAACTCTTTTAGGAAAGCTTCCCGAGTCAACATACTATGAATCCCCACATTATTTTCTTTAATTAAATTTACAATGCCTGCACTATGGGCCAAAAGCAAATTGTCAGTATGGACAGAAAGGATCTTTCGAGTAACTATATAAAATCCAAAAAAAGTTAAAAACGTTACCAACAAAAAGGCCGTGGTGTTCCAAAAAGTTAAACGAAAACGCAAGCTTTTATATTTTGTAGCCCACTCCATGAATGGTATGAATCAATTTAACAGAAGCGTTTGAATTAATCTTTTTACGAAGGCTTGCCACAAAGACATCGACAATATTACTCATGCCATCGAAATTATAATCCCAAACATGTTCGGTAATCATGGTCCTTGTTACTACTTCATTTTGATGCCGTAATAAAAATTCTAGTATCGCAAATTCTTTGGGAGTTAAAGAAATATTTTTTTTGTTTCTAATACAAATATGCTTGAGTGGGTCCAGTTCTAAATCAAAAATTTTTAATATTGGCGAAGTAGTGTTAGTACTGCGTCGAATCAGAGCATGAATACGCGAGCGCAGTTCCAAAAATTCAAAAGGTTTTGCCAGATAATCATCGGCTCCACTATCCAAACCCGCCACCCTATCCTCTAAAGTAGTTTTGGCAGTCAACATTAATATTGGTGTCTTAATATTTTTAGACCGTAATTGTCTACACAAGATAATACCATCAACCTTGGGCAACATCACATCTAATAAAATTAGGTCATAATTTTCCGATTCTCCTAAATATAATCCTTCATCACCATCGGATGCAAAATCTACAGCAAAACCGTCTTCTTCTAGGCCTTTTTTGATAACCTGGGCCAAGCGCAATTCATCCTCCACTATCAAAATCCGCATAATTTGATTATACTTTATCGATGAATTACTGGACGATATTTCTTACGGGGCTAACTGCTGGGGGTTTTTCCTGCCTGGCTTTGCAAGGAGGCCTCTTGGCTGCGACTCTGGCGACCACCGCCGAGGAGAAAAACCGAACGCCTGATTGGCTACCAACCTTAATTTTTTTGCTTGGCAAAATCATCGCCTATACTATTTTGGGCGGACTATTGGGATTATTTGGCTCAGTCTTTCAGTTGTCAGATACAGTCAAAATAATATTTATCGTTACCGCGTCACTAATAATGCTAGGATTGGCCGGCAACCTGCTCGACCTTCATCCCATCTTTAGGTATTTTGTGATTCAACCACCCAAATGGGCAGGCAGACTTTTGCGCAAACAAGGCAATTTATTTTTGTTGGGAGTGTTGACCGTTTTTATTCCCTGTGGGATTACCCAAGCTATGGAAGTCGCAGCCGTTGCCACAGGCAATATATTTGCAGGAAGCCTGACCATGCTGATTTTTACTCTGGGTACTGCTCCAATATTTATGGCCTTGGGATTTGTGACGACCCGGCTTTCAGAAAGCTTCAGAGCTAAGTTTTTCAAGTTAGCCGGAGCCTTAGTAATTTTTATAGCTTTAAGTAATCTCAATGCCGCTGCAGTCCTGGCAAATTCCAAATACACCTGGGACAATTTTGTCTGGGCGTTTCAAGAAACCTTTTTTACAAGTGACAAGTCACAAGTGACAAGTAACACAGTAGAAATCACAGCGACATCGGGTGGATATTCCCCTCGCGAATTTACAGTCAAAAACAACGAACCCGTATCGGTAATTATAAATTCTCAAAATAACAGATCTTGCGCTAGAGCATTTACTATTCCATCGCTTGGTATCCAAAAAATATTACCGGAAAATGGCAGTGAGACTGTTTCATTTACACCAACAACCACTGGTCGAATTGCTTTCTCTTGCAGTATGGGCATGTATACTGGTATTATAAATGTTGTAAATTAAATATGAAAAAGATTTTTAAAATATCGGGAATGCACTGTGCATCGTGCGCAACTATTATTGACCTAGATCTAGAAGATCTCAAGGGCATAAAATCCGCCAAAACCAATTATGCCAAAAGTGAGTTGAGTGTGGAATATGATGAAAAATTAGTTTCTGAAAAAGAGATTGTGGATTCGATTAAGCAGTCCGGGTATTCTGTCCTGACTTCGCC
>JACRNA010000035.1 GCA_016219445.1 Candidatus Amesbacteria bacterium | reverse complement strand
TTTAGATACTACCTGGACTGCAAAATTTCCGGATTTAGTTGTTACCGTTCTAATTCTCACCCACTCATTATCCACAAAATACGTTAGTATCCCAAATCTGAAAGTTTCGTGCCTAATTGTTAGAGGTGTCCGAAGTTGAGAGGGCAGTGATTGATAATGATAATTTTTCAGGCAGCTTTTTACGCACGTCATGGATGAGATTCTTATAAAATTCCCGTTCGGATTCGAGCGCATCGAAGTCTATTTGACAATGCGTAATTTTGCCTTTCTGTGAACACATGCGAACAATAAATTCTGAAATAGCTGTAAGTTCTTTGTCCGTAAAATTCATGTCCCGATGGTCAATATTATCTATCCTTACGACTTCCGTCATTATCGTATCGGAATCAACGGATAACGGTTGTAATCTTGGGACGCTTTTTATTAACGAATCTCTAAACTCAATCGATCCTGCGAGAAATGCAACGCCCGTATCCGTATTTTTCAAAAAATTGAGATACTCCGGCCGCTCCCAAGCCCATAAAACAGTTGTATATTTATTTTCTCTTTTGTTGCCTTTTATTCCTGCGAGTAATTGCGCGGAAGTAATTAAAATCGATATCAAAATAACAATGGTTAATACTTTTCTAGATAACATTTTCGCGTGGGTGAAGTACTTTTTCACGTTTATGCCCTATCTAACGAATTCACATTATTCCACTGCTTAAATCCGTTGAAAATAATCTGTATCCCCCAAAGGAAACCACCTATCCATATAATGGGAAATTGATCGGTTAACATTGTTAATCCGCCAACGCTCAATATGCCCAGCCCCTTCAATAACTGACTCAGGGGGTTAAAAGACTTTAGTATCAGATTCTGACCGCATTTCGTACATTTCAAGACTGATCCAATGCTCCGTTTGCCCCAAATTAATTTACAACGATTGCAATACGGCCTCGCATACGGATCATATTTATACATACTTACAGATAGTTAATATTTTTCAAATTCTTGCCTCGATACGGTATTAGTTTTGGCAGTACCGCCAACAACAGGATTTAACGTTATTTGGAATTCGGAATATCTTGTGCGAACCGAATCAAAATTTTCAGTAACAGTCGTACTGAATACAAAATCGTCTCTGAATTTTGCATAAGAAGGATTAACTAAAAATTTACTCTTTTCATCATCCCAATCGTTCCCTAAATGAAAGAAAAGCTCATACGTACCGTCTGATATGCCACCTAGTGTATAGCTTGAGCTTCTCTGTATATAGACAGTAAAAACGGATTGCCTGTTTTGATTATTTTTTAGTTTAGCAATTGCATGGTAGTCCGTCCCGTTATCAATCCTTAATCTTCCTAACCCGTTACTGTTTATGGTTTTTATCACTGTGCCATTAGGTAATGATCTATAATTATTAGGATTGGATTCGTTATTAAGCGTATTAAGACTTTGTATTTTCGGGCTTCTTAGTGCAACTATGACAAAAACGGCTATGGGTATTACCCACAGATAATTCATGTCAAATGAAAAGTTATTATTGTTTAAAATTTGTATTACGTTCAATTTTGAAAGAATTGATTTGATTTGGTGAATAAAACCGGTTTTATTTTTGTGTTCTCTCCTGTGGGTGTAAGTATTTGCAGAGGTATCGATATTTTTTTGAATAGTCAGACCGATATGTTCAATGATTATTCTTTTACAATAAGGGCAATCGACCGAAGCTTTATCTATAGTTTTTTTGCAAAACGGACACTGCTTGTTCATATGACATTATCAATTATATAGGATGCACGATATTGTCCTTACGCATCGGCAAGTGTTTGATTAAATCTTCCACTTCTTCAGCCAATCGGTCGGCGAAGGCATCGAGATTGCGATAATCCTTTAGCACCACGCGCGAAACGCCGCGGGCTTGAGCTTGTTTGTTATACTCCGGCACGGAGGAAATGGCGATGACTTTGTCTGTGCCTAGCCGTTCTATGTCCGCCACATGGAACGACCCGCCCAGCTTGCAGTCCCGGTCCAAAAGAATCATATCGACATGGATAGCGGGATTCTTGTTGATGAACTGCTCCACCTGTACATAATTGGTGAGCGTAATCACCGAAAAATCATACGGCTGATCCTGCTCGATTTTTGATAAACGGTCCAATATCATTGAGAGAGTCAAGAGATCATCTTCGAGAATGAGAATGGTTTTATTGAGGATCATGTCATGGGTCAATTCAATCTATATTTTGTTTCCTTTTGACACCGAAGAGAAAAATGCCAGTAATTTATCTTTTGTAAATTCTTTTATTGGCCATCTGGCTACAATCCCAAATTTTACATCCGGTTTAAGGAAGTTACTTTCAATGCTAAATGAATTACGGATTGCCGAAAGTACGCGTTTTTCAATGTCTTTATCGTATAACCAAAAATCAAGTGTTTGATACGGTGTTTCGCGGTAATATCCGATACTAAGCACCAAAGACATCCTTGTCCCGGCGGGTATCCTGTAAAAAAAGTTGATAGTTTTAGGCATTCTGTCTGCATTCCAGCCCTCATATTTTATTTCTCCGTTCTGTATGGATTTTTGGAGATCAAGCAGTTCCTGAATCTTCTTGTCAAGGCCAATAGTTTTGTAAAGGGAAATAAATTCCTCGTCGGAAATAAAGGTTGTATTCGATCTTTTAGTCGGTATATCTTTTTTAACCTCAGAACCAAAAAGCTTAGGAATGATAATCTCAAACCCTTCATGCTTGTAATATTCAAGTTCCACTCCATAGATATCGAATTTGCTGTTCTGGTTCATGTATAAAATTAGGTCTTTAAGCTGGTCATGGATAGCATCCATAAGCACGACAAATTTGAAACTTCCTTCATCGAGGTTTTCTTTAATATTTGCAATCAGCGCTTCAACCTGGCTCTCATCTAACGAGAAGAATGACTGCGCCTTTTCCCTGAAAGTTTGGTAAAACGTTTTCTGAACTGCATTATTTATCTGAAGGAGAAAAGAATCAAAATC
>JACRNA010000038.1 GCA_016219445.1 Candidatus Amesbacteria bacterium | reverse complement strand
GGCGAATATGGGCGGGAAATGATCAATCAATATACCAGACTTCTGACTATTCCCATTGCTATCTTGCAGGGATTTGGCATGTATTTACTCCTAAAAGGTCAAGGTGTGATCGGAAACTTGAATCCGGTATTGCTATTGGCTTTTATAGTGACCATGACTGCCGGCACCATGTTGGCCGTCTGGATAGGTGAGTTGATCACCGAATATGGGGTGGGTAATGGTATCTCGCTTTTGATCTTTGCCGGAATCGTGGGCCGGTTACCGGTCACTCTGGGTCAGACATTTGTGACCTTTGAGACTCTAAATCCTCTGAATATCTTGGTCTTTGTTGCCGCTGGTCTGATATTGATTGCCGCCGTGGTTTTTATGAACGAAGCTTCCCGGAATATCACTGTCCATTATGCGAGGCGGGTCAAAGCAGGCCAGTCCGGTGGCAGTCAAGTTACCCATATTCCTCTTCGCCTAAATCAGGCTGGAGTGATCCCGATTATTTTTGCAATTTCATTGGTCTTATTGCCTTCCCTTGCGGCTCAGCTATTGGAAAAAGTCGGCAATCCCCAAGTGGCATTGGTTGCCCGAAACGTAGCTGCTTTTATGAATCCCAACAAAATTGCCTATAATCTGATTTACTTTACACTTGTCGTGGCTTTCACTTATTTTTATACTGCAGTTGTTTTTAACCCCGAAAAAATTGCCGAGGAGATGAAAAAATATGGTGGATTTATACCGGGAATTCGTCCAGGTGAAGCAACCACAGCTTATTTGACCGCAGTCCTAAATAGAATTACCCTAGTCGGCGCTTTTTTCTTAGGTGGCTTGGCTGTACTTCCAGCTGTGGCTCAATCGGTCTTTCAGATTTCGTCACTTTCTCTGGGAGGAACAGGAATATTGATCGTGGTCTCGGTCGTTCTTGAGACTACCAAATCATTGCAATCCCAACTGCTTCTCAAAAGTTACGATAGATTTATATGAAAATAATTATTCAAGGCCCACAAGCCTGTGGCAAGGGGACTCAGGCTCGATTATTGGCTCAAAAATATGGCTGGATGCATTTTGAGATGGGAAAAATACTTCGCAGTATCGTTCATTCTGATAATCCATATGCCTCCAAAATCAAAGATACTCTAAATTCTGGTGACTTAGTTCCAGATGAATTAGTAAGATTAATTGCTTGGGATTTTGTCAAGAAAAATTATACCAAAGGCATTGTTTTTGAGGGTTATCCCAGATCGGTGGCTCAATATGAACAGTTGCAGGAGATGCTTAAGAAATTTAACAAAAGAATTGATGCCCTAATTAGTATCGATATCCCCGAAGCAGAAAGTATAGCCAGGATGAGTGATAGACGAACCTGTGTCAAATGCGGACGTATCTATAGTCTATCTGTGGATGGTAATTTGACTAATTGTGAATGTGGGGGGGAACTAATTCTTCGCGAAGATGACAAACCAGAGGCAATAAAAAAAAGATTACAAATTTATCACCAGCAAACGAGGCATGTTTTTGAGAAGGCCAAAGCAGAAGGAATTGCCATTGAAATTGACGGTATGCACCCAATTGCTGAAGTACATGAGAAAATATGCACAAGCTTAGCCTAAAAACTCCACTTGATATAGAGAAAATGATCCTGTCTGGCAAAAAGCTCGCTTATGTTCGCGATCAAACCGCCAAATTTATAAAACACGGCATAACAAGTCTCGAACTTGATCAAATAGCCACCAGATTAATAAAGGAAGTCGGTGCTGTCCCATCATTTTCCATGGTTCGTGGTTATCATCATGCCACTTGTATCAATATAAACGATGAGGTGGTGCATAGTGTGCCCACAAACCGTAAAATAAAATCGGGTGACGTGGTATCGCTCGATGTGGGTTTGTGTTTTGACGGTTGGCATTCTGATACTTCGATTACAGTTGCTGTAGGGACTTCAACTTCCTCTATCAATAATTTTCTGACAATTGGCAGAAGATCCGTCAAGAAAGCCATAGAAGTTTGTATTGCTGGAAACAGAGTCTGGGATTTATCTCATGCCATGCAGACGACTGTGGAAAATGCAGGCTATGGTGTGGTGACTGCTCTCACCGGTCATGGCATTGGCAGATATCTACACGAGGAACCAGCGGTTCCTTGTTTTGAGGCTCAAGATTACAAGCATTCACCACTGCTCAGAGTCGGGATGGTCCTGGCAATTGAGATCATGTACGCTCAAGGTTCAGGTGAGGTAGTGTACAAAAATGACGATGGATGGACAATCTGTACCCGTGATGGTAAAATTGCAGGGCTATTTGAGGAGACGGTCGCAATTACTAAAGACGGTCCACTCATTCTGACAAAATAAACAACTCATGGCTGATGTAGATATCAATTTGGTCGAGGGAGTCGTAGTCGAAAGTCTCCCAAACGCCACTTTCCGAATCCGAGTAGGAGAAGAGACCAGCTTATTGGGCTATTTGTCAGGAAAAATGCGAGTTAATCATATCAAGCTTCTACCAGGTGACAAGGTCAGAGTCGAAATCTCTGTCCACGATACTACCCGGGGAAGAATAGTTTTTAAGTTAAGATGAAAGTTCAAGCATCAGTCAAAAAACGGTGTCGCAATTGCCAAATTATAAAGCGCCATGGAAATTTGCTGGTTATTTGTACCACACCTCGCCACAAGCAGAGGCAAGGATAAATATGCCAAGACTTTCTGGTGTCGACGTTCCCGATTCAAAACGCCTTGATATTTCTCTACGCTATCTTTATGGGATTGGTCCTGTAAATGTACTGGTTCTGTTAAAGGAGGCCAAATTAGCCCCGGAAAAACGAGCCCACGAACTGACTTCCGAAGAAATTTCCAGACTGCAAAAAATAATTGATAATATGAAAGTCGAGGGGGATTTGCGCAAATATGTTGCCCAAAATATATCAAGACTCAAAGAAATTGGATCTTTCCGCGGTTCTCGCCATTCCAAAGGATTGCCTGCCCGGGGACAAAGAACCAGAAGCAATGCCAGAACCAAGCGTGGCAAGCGAGTAACAATTGGCGCTTTAAAGAAAGAAGTCCAGGCCAAAGTTGACGCATCAAAAAAAGAAGCAGAAAAGAAGGAGGCTAAGAAATAATATGTCTGGAAAAGTATATGTACTGGCTACTTTTAACAATACTCTATTGACGATTGCCGATGCCTCGGGCAATACAGTTGCCTGGGGATCTGCCGGATCATCGGGATTCAAGGGAGCGAGGCGCGCTACTCCTTATGCAGCCACAGTTGCTATGGAAGCCGTAGCCCGCAAAGCTATGGCCAAAGGGATTACCGAAGTCGAAGTTTTTGTCAAAGGACCAGGGAGCGGCCGTGATTCTGCTCTTCGTGCGCTCAAGGCTGTGGGTCTCAAAATGACTCTCATTGCCGACGTTACTCCTATTCCCCACAATGGCGCCCGTCCCAAAAAACGCCGACGCGTCTAATTAAATCATTCAATCAAAAAATTTCAAATATTACAAATTAGCTCCTGACTTTTGCTAATTAGTTCCTTAAAATTATAATAATTGAAATATTGATTGAGCTTAAAGGGTGTCCCCCTTCAAACCTCTTGCAAAGTTATCCGCAAAATCCCACCTGGAAGGTGGGATTAAAGCGAGAAGCTTCATAGAGCCTGAGTTTCCCAAAATATCAAATTTCTCCATAAATTAGCTTCAACTATTCAAATTCCAGGACACTAACAGGCACAATTGAATTAAAATATCTTCGTGGCTTATATCCGCCAAGTTAAAACTAAAAGTGGAGCAACGGCAG
>JACRNA010000040.1 GCA_016219445.1 Candidatus Amesbacteria bacterium | reverse complement strand
TTAGAAATGGAACAAAAAACTATCGAATTTATCAATAAGTACAATTTAGAAAAAAGATTAAAATCTTTAAGTTATAGAACACCAGATGCTTTTCTCAAAGAGAAGAAAAACGTCTCTATACAACGTATCGTTATCTAACAGTTAGTTAGCATGAATAGTATTCAAGTCATCAATCTTCCACCCGAGAGGACATTGTTCCACCTCTTAGGTGGAACATACCGATCTATCTTGCCCAAATTATTTATCCTATAATTACTTTATGTCTGCAAACAACTATATAAAATCAGAAAAGCCGGCCATGGCTATCCGCACATATACCGACTTCTCGAAGTTATCATAACATATGTCAAATGCTATTCAAGCTCTCAAAGGTTTAAAAACTAATTTATATATCGACGGCACGAATCTCTTTGTGGGATTGGTTGATCTTTTTGGCCTAAAAAATCTTCCAAAATTCTCGTCTATTCTCAAGGAAATAAACAAAATTATTAAAGTTGATCAAATATTCTTCTATGCTTCCTATACTCCCCCATCAAATAAAAAATACAAATTTCTTTGGGAATTTCGTACGGGGTCAATAGTTCATTTATTCTAAATTTTATGGACAAATTTAAACCTATACGGAAAGACTTACCTGCTACTCTCAAAATTTTAAAAGTAAAAAACCCCGTACGCAAGCGTACGAGGTAGGTTACCTATATAATATCACAAGATAATAATATGTCAAACACCATTCAAACACTCAAAGGCTTTAGGGACTTCTTACCAGAAGAGGCTTTGAGGCGCGCCTGGCTAAAAGAGCAAATTATTAAAGTCTTTGAAAAATGGGGTTATGATCCCCTAGAGACCCCAACCCTGGAACCATTGAAACTATTTGCCGGCCAAATTGGTGAAGATGAAAAATTATTTTTTAAGTTTAAAGATAATGGTGGACGGGATGTAGCCTTACGCTATGACCAAACAGTTCCCACTTGCCGGGTCGTTGGCGCCAACCAATTGACCATGCCATTTCGGCGTTATCAAATTCAACCAGCCTTTAGAGCCGAGAATACCCAAAAGGGTAGATACCGGGAATTTGTCCAATGTGACGCGGATATTTTTGGTTCTACCTCTCCCCTAGCCGATGCCGAGGTTATTGCCTTGTCACTAGATATTTATAAATCTTTAGGGTTTAAAAACGCCAAGGTTTTAGTAAACGACAGAAGTTTGTTATCAGATTTACCATATACAGCTATTGTTGCCATCGATAAATTATCTAAAATTGGCGAAGACGGTGTTATCAAAGATATGATGTCTAAAAATATTTCGGGAGATAAAGCTCGAGAGTATTTAACAAAAATAAAAAATCTTAAACCCAACAAAACCATTGAGACAATATTCGAATACTTGATGGAGAGTGGATTCTCCAAAGATTGGTTTGTCTTTGAGCCAACTTTAGCTAGGTCATTTTCATATTCAACAGGAGCTATTTGGGAAGTAGTTATACCAGAAATTGGTGGAGGATCAGTTTTGGGTGGTGAAAGATTTGATAATTTGGTCGAAAAAATTTCTGGCAAAAAAATCCCCAGTACGGGCTTTGGTTTAGGCTTTGACCGTACTTTGGAAGCTGCCATGCAACTTAATTTAATTCCTGAGCTAAAAACTAAAACAAAAGTCTTAGTCACTATATTTTCACAGGACTTATACTCTCAAGCTCTCCAGCTCTCCTGCTCACTTCGTAATGCCGGTATTAATTGTGAGCTTTATCCTGACGTTGTAAAACTCGACAAACAACTTAAATATGCCGATGCAAAAAGTATTCCCTATGTTGCCATCTTGGGACCTGAAGAAATTGCATCACAAACAGTTAAATTAAAAGATATGAAAACAGGAGAACAAAAATGCCTGCCAGAGCAAGAGCTTATCTCTACATTTTAATTGCTATTATTATTTGGGCAATTGCCGGACCGGTAATCAAATACAGCCTAAATTATCTTGATACCATTACTTTTTTGACAATCCGGTTTGGACTGACATCAGTAATTCTAGTCCCCTTTTGGCTCTGGACAGAGCGACACAGGAAGCATTTGTTTCCAAAATTAAAAATTAATGATTGGATTTTGTTAATTGTATCCGGCCTGATGGCTACGACCATCCAGCTGACACTTTTGTTTTTTGGCTTTGAAAAGACTACTGCAATCGAGGGCACTCTTATCTCCTCTGTTGCCCCCATATTTATAGCTTTAGCCGGACATTACTTTCTCAAAGATCATATTACCAAGCACGAGCAGATGGGAATGACTATTGCTCTTGCCGGTACCTTAATTGTCGTAGGCTTACCAAGGAATATTACAAATCTCTGGGGAAATATTTTAGTTTTATTGGCCAATGCGGCATGGGTAGCCGAGGCGATATTGACAAAGAAATTGTTGCGCCACAATCTTCCCCCTCTTTTCCTGACCATGTTTTCATTTTTGATGGGTTTTATTTCTATGACACCAATTTACTTCATAATTCATAATTCGTCATTCAATATTCAAATATCCACCAATGGTTGGCTCGGTCTTATATATATGACAATATTTTCTGGCATTATTGCTTATTGGTTATTTTTCAAAGGTCAAAAGACAATAGAGGCTTCCGAAGCGAATGTCTTTATGTACCTCCAACCTCTCATAGCCACCCCGATCGGTTTTTTCTGGCTTCATGAAGCCATTACTTGGAATTTTCTGTTTGGAGGATTGGTGATAGCTCTGGGAGTAGGTCTTGCAATGCGCCGTTCATAATAGAGTCCAGCTTGTGCCAACTTTTGTTTATTCTATGATCTGTTACTCTGTTTTGGGGATAATTATATGTGCGTATCTTTTCTGATCTCATACTGCGTCCGATGCCAGATCTTAGATCCTTGATCCTAGAAGCTTTATTTTCCTGATCAATTCCCCACAGCTGTGAACGCAGAAGCGACAAAGCAATTTTGCGGTTTTGCTCTTGGGAACGTTCTTGGCGGGCAGTCGTCACTATTCCTGTGGGTTTATGCGTCAGTCTGACTGCTGTGGCTACCTTATTTACATTTTGCCCTCCGTGTCCCCCGCCTGTCGTAAATTGCCACTCCAAATCCTGATCTTTTATTTCTACTGAGGTTTCCGGCACCTCAGGCAAGACTACGACCGATGCGGTAGACGTATGTATTCGGCCAGCTTTCTCGGTCTTGGGTACTCTCTGAACCCGATGAACACCAGTTTCATATTTCAATTCATCAAATACTCCCTCCCCTTTTATTTTTATTACTCCCTCATCCAAAACCTCTATTTTCCAATTTCTATTTTCCGCGTATCTAGAATACATACGAAATAGATCCGATGCCCATATTTTTGCCTCATCTCCACCCACTCCCTGACGGACTTCCATGATAATGGTCTTAAAATCCAAGACTTCGACTGCTCTATTTCCGCCTGTTTTTTTCCACTCTTCGTAGTCCATATATTTCTTAGACTTAGACTGAACCCTTAGACTTCACCCTGTCCAGCATTTCTTTGAGGCTTTTGGGGATTTTGGCTTCTGCTTCTTCTTCAGCCTTTTTCTTGAGAACAGCTTTCTGCTTTTTATTGACATAAGTGTGCCCGACAGTGGCTGCTTGTTTCTTTTGAAACTTTTCGACTCTGCCCATGACGTCGACAAATTTCATTTCACCGGTAAAATATGGGTGGCACTTAGAACAAATATCAACCTTGATATCAGCCTTTGTTGAGCCCACTACAAATGTATTTCCACAGGCACAAGTGACTGTAGCTTGATGATATGTTGGATGAATCTTGGCTTTCATAACTTACATTCTTAATATCATTTTATCTAATTTTCGTGACAATGGATGCAAGGTTAGCCCCATTTCTTCCAGAGTTAATACACCAAGTAATGCCGAATCGTCACCCTCACCCAAAATTACTTGAGTTATAACTTCGATATCTTTGTATTTTACCTTACAATTTCCAATACTGCGGATAATCTCCCCCCCATCTGCAAGTTCAAATTTCTCTTTTCTTAACGGCTTTAATTGCAATTGCTTTGAGATTTCGGCAGGAACCACAGTAAAAGTTGCTCCAGAGTCAACCAGAAACTTTCCATCTGCCCTTTTGGCCGGTAGATCAATATTTTTTAAGGATAAATCTGCAAATGTTACTCCCATGTCCTGATTATACCATCCTCACTTTGCTTCTTCTAGAGTCACGTTGAATTTTTTGGTTTCTCCGTCCCGGTAGACCTCGACCTCGATTACATCGCCTATTTTGTGGGCAGCCACCTCTTTGGCTATTTCTTTGGGCTTGGTGATGATGTCTCCTGCCTCAATTCCGGCTTTTTCGGCAGGCGATCCTTCTATTATTTCCTCGACATAAGCGCCCTGAGGAACTTCATTCTGGCGGTAGCGGACACCCATGAACGGCCTGCTAAATTGACCGGTTTTATTAAAATTATCTATCGCATCTTTAATAATGTTTATGGGAATTGCAAAGCCAATATTTTGACCTTGTTGGGAGACTGCAGTATTGACCCCCACTACTTGTCCAGCAGAATTTAGCAAAGGGCCTCCGGAATTACCGGGGTTGATCGCCGCATCAGTTTGAATGACATTGTCGAGCTTCTCGACAGAACCCGCAAACGGCGACCCCGCTGTAATGCCCCGACCAAGTCCCGAGATTACACCAGTCGTTACCGTATGTCTAAATTCACCGAGTGCTGTACCAATTGCAATCGCCAGCTGACCTACTTTTATTTTAGAAGAGTCCCCAAGATCTATTGGTTTTAGGTTTGTGGCGTCTATTTTTAGTATGGCAAAATCGTTGGTAGGATCGCGGTAAATTTTGGTCACTTCGTATTTTTTGTCATCGCTTGTTACCACCTGATATTTGGCTTCGGTGTCTCCTACTACGTGTTTGTTGGTTGCGATAAGTCCATCTGCTCCGATAATAAATCCCGATCCTATATCCTGATCTATTTTCTTCTCAGTCTGTTTCTGCCCCTTGGGAATCCGGAAAAATTGGCCAAAGGGATCATCAAAGGGATCAAAATCTTCAAATATGGGTTGCTTTAAGATTTGGGTCTTTTTAATTCCAATAGTCACGACCGATGATCCCACTTTCTCAGCGACATCAATGACCACATTCTCTTCATTAACAATCTTTTGATTATTGATTATTGTTTCTTGATTATTTATTTTTGGAATCCACCTGTTTAAAATTTTAAATCCCCACACTCTCTCTGACACTGCCCCACCAGCTACTGCTGCCAAAAATATCGATGCCAATATCCCCCCAAGGATAAAATTCTTTTTGCTTAATTGTTTTTTATTTTTCATAAAAGCATTTCTATGGCTTTATTTAGCTGGACATCATTGTCTATTTCTACTTTGGTGTCTCGGGGCTTGTTGGGATCGATTTTCTCAGGCTTTATTTCCACATCAGGCATAATACCAATTTTATCGATCCATTCTCCATTTGGTCTAAGCCACTTGGCCACTGTAATATGAATCCCCGATCCGTCGGGAAGATTTTCCGGAGACTGGACACTCCCCTTGCCAAAGGTTTTCATACCCACAAGCTTTGCCCGATTATGATCACGCAAAGCTCCAGAGACAATTTCAGCAGCTGATGCCGATCCTTCGTTTACAAGTACCACTAGTTTGTTTTTGAGAAGTCTGCCATTTCGATTTACCTTTAGTTCCTCGCGAGTTCCGTCACCAGATACCTGACTGACAACCAATTTGCCAGCAGATACAAATTCACCTGTGATATATACTGCCCCATCCAAATATCCTCCGGGGTTATTACGAAGATCCAAAACTATTGGTAAATTTCCGATTTTTGACAGAGCTTGTGACCATTCATCTGGAGTTTTGTCACCAAACTTGGAAAGTTGCAAATGAGCAATCTTTTTGCCATTTTTCTCAATAATTTTCAAAGTCACACTCTTGTCGATTATTGTCTCCCGGGTCAACTCGACTTTAACCGGATCGCTTACACCAATTCTACCCAAGGTCAGATTGACTTTGGTACCTATCGGCCCTCGGATATTGCTGACTGCCTGGGAAATGGACATTTTTTCCGAATCTATATCTATTTTTTTAGTCACGTCTTTGATATGTAATATCAAATCACCAGACTGTATCCCGGCTCTTTCAGCTGGTGTATTTGGAAGTGGAGCTATGACTGCCAGAAAGCTATCTTTATATCCCAAATGTATACCCACTCCTCCAAATTCACCCGCCAGATCATCATTGGCTTCTTTATTTTGGGTGGGTGGTAAAAATACTGTATAGGGATCACCAAGTGCCGAGACCATACCCGAAATTGCACCGTATATCATCTTTTGTGAATCCACCAAAGTCTTGTCTACATACCCCCTGGCCAATTTGTCCCAGACAGTCCAAAAAAGTGAAAAATTGACATATTTGTCTTTGGGAACCTCAGAATTGAGAACTATAGCCGGCTTAAAATTATAAAACTGCCATTGAAGTTTCTTCTGACCAAACAAAAAACCAATATACCCGCTAAATATTATCAAAAATAAAATCGCAAATTTCTTACGCATTACAATATGCTACTACAATCCAGAAACAAATGCCAGAAGTCCCAAGTGTCTAGCCCGCTTGATTTCGAGAGTCACTTTGCGCTGATGCTTGGCACACAGTCCACTTCTTTCTTTAGGAACTACCTTACCACGTTCGGTCACAAATCCCGATAGCAATGCTACTTCTCTATAATGTGGTTCTTTTTTCTCACGGCAAAGCGAACAAAATGTTTTGTTCTTTCTGATCTTCGGTTTGGTCAGCATATTTTTCAAAATGGAATATCCTCTGCTACTTGTTCAGGCGTGGCCTGATCACTAACTATTGGCATTTGCGGTCTGTTGGCTGGCGAATCCAGTAATATCATATCTTCAATGACAATCTCTGTCGCTTGTCTTTGTTGGCCATCCTGACCGGTCCATTGGCGCGTTTGCAGCCGGCCTTCTACATAAATTCTTCTGCCCTTGGCACACAATTGGTTACAAAGTTCAGCCAGCTTATTCCAAGCCACAATACGGTGAAACTCGGTTTCTTCTTTTTTGTCACCTTGATCGGTCGTCCAACCCCGGTTAGTAGCCAAACCTAGGGTACAGACAGCCGTCCCTTGCGGGGTATAGCGCAATTCAGGATCACGAGTGAGATTTCCAATTAGAATGACTTTATTTAGCGATCGCGCAGACATACCAATAGGTGTCTTAATATATCTTTATCATTAACAAGTTTCTTTTCCAATTGTACTACATTTTTGGGGGGCACTTCAAGCACCCAAGTCAAAAATTGAGCTTCTTTTTGTTTTTTGATAGTGTAGGCCAATTGCTTTTTTCCCATTTCGGTAATTTTGCCGGTTTTGCCATCCAAAGCCTTGACCAAATCTTCCATCTTCCCGACAAACTTATCCAAGGCCTTCTCCTTAAGGTCACTTTTAACCAAAACTGTTAAATCATATTTCTTCATGAAAGCTAGTATATCAAACGCCGACTTTAAATTCCACTACATCTCCCTCGGCCATCACATAATCCCGGCCTTCGGTGCGGACGCGGCCGGCTTCCCGGCACTTGGTCCAACCACCATACTTTATAAAATCTTCATAGTTGACACAGTCAGCCTTGATAAAATTCTTTTCAAAATCGGCATGGATTTTGCCGGCTGCTTGCGGTGCCAAAGTACCGCGTCGAATGGTCCAAGCTCTGGCTTCAATCTCCCCTGCTGTCAAGAAAGTCTGCAGTCCCAATATCTTAAACGCTTCCTGAATTACTTTCTCAAGTCCAGTTTTCTCAATCCCGAGTTGTTTTAAATATTCTTTTTGGTCATTTTCAGAAAGACTTGCTAAATCTTCTTCTAATTTGGCACAAATCCGCAAACCTTCACCATTTAATTTATTCTCATCGGTATTTAGTACCATTATTTCAGGTTTTTTTATATTTGCCAATTCCAGTTCCAATTGCAATATTTCATGATCATCTTTCGGGTTGACCGACCCCACCCTAATAATATTTTCATCACTAAAATCCCGCAGGACATACATAATTGCGTCAACCTCGCGGATCTGAGACAAAAATTTATTGCCCAAACCTTCACCTTGAGATGCGCCCTTGACCAGTCCTGCAATATCCACAAATTTTACAGTAGCATTGACTATTTTATTTGTATGAACGACTTCTGCCAATCTTATCAATCTTTCGTCGGGAACTGGTACTATTCCAACATTTGGCTCTATAGTTGCAAACGGATAATTGGCCGCCAGTGCTGCCTGTTTTTTTAGAAGAGCATTAAACAAGGTGGACTTCCCCACATTTGGTAACCCCACTATCCCTATTTCCATTGACTTTTATAAAATTTGCTCATATAATATATTCAAATTGGCATTAGCCACGGCTCTCTCGCTTAGGCGGGAGAGAGAAAGAAATCATATCAATAACATCGCCTTTTATCTTCTGAAAATCGTTTTTGTCTAATTCTGCTAGTTTGTCTTGAATTCTCTTTGCACTAAAAACTCTGATTTGAGAAATCAATACTGAGACTATTCTGTTATTTACAGTGACTGATTTGTAATACGGATTGTCTTTCAATTTTGTACTCATGGGAATCCCTAAAAATAATTCACGGTTGAATTTACGTAAAACTAAAACCGGTCTAATATATTTTGTCTCTATTTTTCTTGAGTTATCATTCATGATGTGATTTTACATTATTTTCCATACCTTTTTATTCCCCCCATTTTTCTTGTTGAACCGCGTTGGTTTTACCCATGTTTTTTGCAGTTTTTGTAATATAAGTTTTGGGTTTGGAATTTGTCAAAAATCACTCTAAATTCTTATTTACCAGTTCCCAATTGATAATATTCCAGAAAGCCTCAATGTATTCTGCGCGACGGTTTTGATACTTGAGATAGTAGGCATGCTCCCAGACATCCAGTCCCAAGACCACTTTTTCTTTGGGAGTGTCTTGGTTGGGGGTAGCAATTATTTTAAGGTTTTGGGTTATCCACACCCAACCACTACCAAAAATAGTTAGGGCTTTTTTATTAAATTCCTCTTTTAATTCGAAGATTTTGGGGTTAGGAGTTCCAGAAGATCCCAAAATTTTCCAAAAGAATGAATGGTTTACGTGCCCACCTGCGTTATTTAATACTTTTTGGTCTGTTGACGAAGAAAAAATTTCTTCGAGATCAGCTTCGGATTTATCTGGCAACAAGTCATTGAGATTCTTGACATATCCCCCATGATGTTTACCATGATGTATCTGCATCGTCTGGGCATCTATAAATGGCTCGAGAGCGTCGTAGGCGTATGATAGGTCTGGCAAGATAAACATCTTAGACATAATAATAGCACACTAATCAGACTAGCCTATAAGATATTGAGCTTGACAAGCCTCAACAAAAAGTTTAATGTCGAGGCAATGATACTTAGTTTTTTTGGAGGAGGTGAACATCAATAATGGGTATACAATTTTACGACGTCAAAAATAGAAAGAAAGTCGACGTTTCTGAAGGACTAGTCAAAAAGGTCAAATACGAAAGAAAGACATCCAAGGGTGTTCAGGTTCGTTATGCACTGCGTGCACACCTAAACGGAGTCAATCTGACCAAGTTTGTCTCAGAAGCTGACTGGAAAAAATTAAACGCTCCTATGGAGTAATAGTTTGTTTCCCTAAAGTCCCTCTGGTGTTCATCGGAGGGATTTTTAGTTTATAATGTTTCTATGCAATTAATATTTGTCTTGCTGACATTTGTTTCGACATTTATTGGCGGACTGCTGGGAATCAAATATAAAGACAAACTGCATTTGATATTAGGTTTTACGGCCGGAGTATTATTGGGTGTGGTCGCTTTTGAAATATTGCCAGAGATAATTTACTTAATAACTTCATTAAATGTCAATTCCGTGTTTCCCATGATTGCCTTGGTAATTGGATTTTTATCTTTTCATATTTTGGAAAAAACTCTGCTTATTCATCATGCCCACGAAGACACATACGGAAAACATCACCATCCAAATGTGGGTATAGCTTCCGCCTTGGCTCTGGCTGGTCATTCATTTTTAGATGGAGTTGGTATTGGTTTAGGCTTTCAGATTTCCACGGCCTTAGGAATAATTATTGCCCTGGCAGTCATTGCCCATGATTTTTCTGACGGGCTTAATACTGTTTCTCTGGCTTTAGTTCACAAAAATACATCACAAAAGGCTTTAAAATTATTATTTATTGATGCCATAGCGCCGGTCTTGGGTGCGCTGTCTACTAGACTTTTTACAATTCCTGATTACTATATGCTTTTGTATCTGGGCTTTTTTGCGGGATTCCTGCTTTACATTGGAGCTTCAGAAATTCTCCCGGAAGCCCACTCCGAACATTCCTCCTGGAAAACCATTGCCATGACTTTGATTGGAGTAGTCTTTATCTTTCTTATATCGCGATTGGCATGAATATGAAGATCAATTATTTCTCCTTTGCATGATAGATTCCATCCCACCTCGGAGGTGGGATCTTGATATATTCTTGACAGCGCGCTAGAAATACTTTGGCTGGAGGATCATCGATTATTTTTTCAAATATTTTGGCAGCTTTTGCAAACTCCCCTTTTTCATACAAATCTCTAGCAACATCGAAATTAGTGTCATAATTCATATTTCTTAATTCATATATTCTTACTCCCTTTTCTTTGCCTTTGACGGCCACAGTATCGATGAGTCGAGTGATGAGTTGATTAGAGATTAGAGACTGAGTAGATTGGGAGATCAATATTTTTGTGCCATATTCTTTATTTATTCCTTCAAGTCTTGAGCCTAAATTTACGTTATCGCCTAGTAAACTATAATCAAAACGCATTTGTGAGCCCATATTACCGACCACCATATCCCCGGTATTTATTCCAATTCTCATTCCAAATTCACCAGTCTCTTTTTGCATTTCCAGGGCAGTCTTACAGGCTAGATATGCATGGTCAGGATTGGCAATGGGTGCATTCCAAAAAGCCATGACTGCATCCCCAATATATTTATCGAGTACTCCTTTATTGGCAAAGACAATATTTGTCATCCGGGTCAAATAATCATTTAGAAGCTTGGCCAGATCTACTGGATCCATCTTTTCTGAAATACTGGTAAATCCAGCAATATCGGTAAACAAGACTGTGATTTCTTTTCGCTCACCACCAAGTCTAAGCTTAGATGGATCTTTGAGAATTTCCTTGAGAACAGAATCGGATAAATAATAAGAAAAAGCTTTCCTGATATATTCCTTTTGTGATCTTTCTGATAGATATCTAATGATAAGACTTATTATATTCACCAAAATTATAGCAAGTGGAGTATAGATCAAATTACGGATTATACCCAAGTCAAAAGACACAAAAGAATAGATGATAAATAATATTAACCATAGCCAGGCTATAGGCCAGCTGGCTGTAATGACAGCAAGAAGCGTAAATATAAAAATGGTTAAAAGTGTAAATGATTTGGATTCGGCAATTAAATATTTATTTTCCAGAATTGTGGTCATGGCATTGGCATGAATTTCTACCCCAGCCATTTCACGACCCATTGAGACTGGAGTAACCTGACTATCGTGCAAATCGACAGCCGTTGCTCCTACCAAGACATATTTATTGGCAAAGTTCTCTAAGGGGATTTTGTTTTCCAAGACATCGATAAAAGAATAGGTATTAAAACTACCCGGTTTTCCGGAATAATTGATTCTCAGATAATTTCCGTTTATTTCCGCTTTCTTATTAATTATTTTGCTGGCAAAACTATCGATGGGTATTTTTCTGACAATACCATCGTTATCTACAAGCACATTTACAAGCCCAGTCTTTGTCTGGAATAGTTCATAAGGTTTTTGCAGCCCCATATCGACCTGCTCGACAGGCAAGATAATATTGTGTTTTGAAAAAGCAAGACTCAGAGCTTGATCACTTTCCGGGTTACTGGCTTCGGGAAAAGCCACATCATAGCCAATGGCCGTGGGTCTTACTACTGACAACTTTTCCAGAAGCTCAGCGTGCACTTTGCGGCTCCAAGGCCATCTACCAATTTTATTTATAGATTTATCATCAATGGCGACAATGATAATATCCTGATTTACGCTTCTTGGTAAAAACAATAGATCAGTCAGTCGTTCTTGTGCTCCTCCAAACTGTCCTATCCAAAATAAGCCAGCTAAGAACAAATAACTGATAACCAATAATGATATATTAGACCAAAGTTTACTCACTTATTTATTTTACCACCCAGATTTTGGCTTTGCTGCGAAGACCTGAAAGAGTTGCCGATATATCAGCTTGCATCTTGGCTGAATCGGTAGAAACTGGAACCAATTTTTCTAATTTTAATTGGTAATCAATTTGTTCCCGAAGTTGGGCTTGGGTGACACCCTGTAATTCCAATATCTGATTAAAATTTTCTGGAGTACCAAGCTGGGTTTTTATTTCTTCTAGTCTGGCATCGATATCTTTTTCTAAAACAGTTATCTTTTTGGTCTTTAATTCTTGGTCAACCAGTTTCTGGATTATTAGAGCGTCTAAGGCTTCTTTTCCGACTTTGCCATACATTAGTTGATCCAACTCAAATCTGGTAATTGGCATATAATTGACGGTCGCCACCACCGGCCAAGTCTTAGTTTTGTACCAAAAACCTACTAATCCCACTAGACAAGCTGCAACAATGAATGTCAATCGTATGACCATTGTATGACTATGAATGACACCTGGTATTTCGATAACCGGCGCCACTTTTACACTTTTTATATTTTTAATCTTTGTAACTTTTTTTGTTTTTGTAGCCATGTTGATTAGTTTAACACAGTGATTTTTAATTTGCCACCATCAAATACAGCAGTATCTGCCGTCAGAGACTTTAGCTGGACGCGATAGAGATTTTTACCGGACCACAGATTTATAGCATTTGAATTTACAGGGGTAGAAATTTGACTTGAAGTCTGAGCGTCACTGCCTTGCACTGCAATTCCATGGGTGACATCAAATAGTCTCATGTATGCAATCCCATTCCCATTAAATAATTTTAGATTTCCTTCAAATGATATTTCTTGTAGTCCCTTGTAATCGGCTTTATCCAGATAAAAATCGGTTCCTGATACGGAAGTCCAATCGTTATTTGTAGTATTCCCCGACCCAGTTATGGGAACGTAAACAATACTCTTGGTTTTTGGTTTACTAACTTGTTGATAAACTGTTTTAGTAATAGTTGATGGAGTAGGAGTTGGAATGTTTAATTTAGAATCAATATATTTCTGACACTCAATTCCGCACTTATCAAGATATTCCGTTTTAATAATTTGATTATTGCCGGCTTGCAATGCTTGACTGATTTCGCCTGCAGGTCTGAAATTTTGGCTTTGGGTGGTGTAGAGAATCCAGCCCAGGACAGCATGCAAGATTACCAAATCGAGGATGAGCGCTTTTCTCATTTAATAGATTTATTCTACCATATACAGAAAATTACTGATAACAAATCAGGAGTCTTTGTCAAGAATCTCAAAACCCACTTTTGCAAAGTCTTCATCAAAAGTGGCTGCTTTTTTTACACCCAATCTTTTCATCACGGCAAAACTGGTGCAATCAGTATAAGACAATTTATCAATATCCCGGACAAACCAAGTCCAGGCAGTTTCTTCATCGGCCACAGTTACCCGCTCAATCAGAAACAAGCTTCCATACTTTGCGATGGTGTCGCGAAGCTCTAAAGCCCGGGATATTCCCTGACGCTTTCTTACTAGAGTAAACGTTTCGTCAAGAACAAAATTTGTAGTAATAATTAAATAATTTCCGCTTTTTATTTTTTTCATTAATTTGATAGATTCGGAATAATTTCTCTCTTTTTTATCTGCCAATGCAATCCAAAATGAAGTATCTACAAAAACTTTATTCATATATTTCTTCATCAATAGCAGACAGTCTCATTGGTTTACCGGCAGATGATTGACCGGCAAAATCCAAGAGCGCATCGTAGGTATTTTTGACTATTTTCTTTTTTATTTTTATACCCAATGGACGACCCCTAAGATCTTCGGTTACCAAGCGATTCAAATATTCATTAATACTTACTCCGTAATCCGCGGCAAATCTCCGCAACAAATCATAATTTACCACGTCTGTCCGGAAGTTTGTTGTAATTGTATTCATCATACCAATAATACCATGGTATTATTGGTATGTCAATTTCGAATTTTAATGGCTAATGACGGTTCCATTGGCAGTATCTTTGACTAAATAACCTTTTTGCTCAAGAGTCATTCTGATTTCATCGGCTTCCACAAATTTGCCTTCTCTTCGCAGATTTTCGCGGATTAGAGCCAGCTTCTTTATTTGTTCAGGAATTTCAACCTCCGTTACATTTGCCAGATCAAGCCCCAAGATCTGATCCCAATCCAGAAGTAAGTCCAGTTTGTCCATGTCGGGAATATTACTTTTGACCATTTCCCAAACCACAGCCAAGCCCATGGCAAAATTCATGTCATCATCCACACTATTCAAGAATTTATTTCTAAACAAGTCTATTTTTTTTAACTTTTCTTTTGATAATGTACTTCTACTCTCCTGTTCTCCGGCTCTTCTACTCTTGACAAACTCCTTGAGTTTGTCATACGCTGTCTGTGCTCCGGCAATGCTGCTCCATGTAAAATTCATGCCTTTTCTATAGTGTGACGTCAAAATAAGATAACGCAAGGCAAGAGGCGAAAATCCTTTTTCAATAAGGTCTGTTACCAAAATATTATTTCCCAAGCTCTTGCTGATTTTTTCGCCTTCAAACATCAGCCAATCATTGTGTAACCAGAAATTGGCAGTCTGATGGCGAAATGCCCCGTAGGCTTGGGCAATTTCATTGGTATGGTGGACTGGAATATGCTCCCGGCCTCCCGTATGAATATCAAATCTTTCACCTAAATATTTGACAGACATGGCAGTACATTCGATGTGCCAGCCCGGAAAACCTCTCCCCCAAGGACTATCCCATTGCATAATATGATTCGGTTGATTTGTTACCCAGAGCAAGAAATCCCAAGGTTTCTTTTTTTCTGGATCAACTTCGACTCTGGCTCCTGCCTCCTGATCATCTAAGTTAAGCCCAGCAAATTCTGCATAACCCGGAAATTTCCCCGTATCAAAAACCAAACCAGTTTTAGTTTTATAGGCAAAACCGTTCTCTTCAATTTTCTTTATCAGTTCAATCATTTCGCTTATATGCTCTGTGGCTGGACAAATTACATCCGGTCTTCGAATATTCAATTTGTCCATGCTTTCTAAAAATTGATTTGTGTATTTCTTTGCTATCTGTTCGACGGTTATTCCTTCGCGTTTAGCTCCTTTTTCCATTTTATCTTCACCCTCGTCTTCATCTGATACCAAATGCCCTACATCGGTAACGTTCATCACCCATTTAACATCCTGACCCTGATAGCGCAAAGCTCTAACTAGAGCGTCCCATTGGACATAAGCATACATGTGACCAATGTGCTGGTTCCAATAAACCGTCGGACCACAAGAATAAATCCCCACTTTGCCCTTTTTAATGGGTTCAAAATCTTCAATTTGTTTGCTAAGAAAGTTGTAAAGTTTCATATTTTATGCTATTATACTGATATCACGATGACTGGATAGGCTTAAGGTTTCGACCGACCGCCGATGCCAGTCAATTTTTTTTGATACTCTAAACTCCCTCTCAATTTATCTATTCGAACTATAAAATTGGAGAAAGGTTTCAGCAATCTAGAATAATGTTGATTTGGAGTTAATACTAGCAAGAGTTTGCCTTTGTTTGACAAGTGTTCGGCCAAGCAATAAAAGTCTCCGTCCCCTGAGACTATAATAGCCTTATTGTAGTTTTTAAATTCAATCATTGTCTGCAATACCAATTCAGCATCTACATTACCTTTCACAGTTCCATCGGGTAATTCGAGTGTTGGTTTTAGGATTACCACAAAACCCATTTTTTGAATATTTGTATACAGTGTTTCATTTCCAGGTTTGTATCCTATAAACGCAAACGCTTTGGTGATATTGTATTTATTTCTTAAATACTGTCTAAATTTACGCCAATCCAATTTCCATCCTTGGCTCTTTATACCCAAGTTCAAATTCTGACTATCAATAAATGCGTAGTTACTCATATCTCAATCCTATCAGAAAAATTGATGTTATGCTTTTTGACGATCAATCGTTTGGCCACCAAAGTCACTTTTTGCTTGAATAACGGATTTGTTTTAGATATTGTAAATCGGCTATTTTTATAGTCAATTTTCAAAATGGCTTCATTACCAAAATCGTCACCGATCAGATATTTGGCTCGATCAAAATAAAACTTTGTTATTATTTTTTGCATAATTTTGGTACTAAAAATCCCAGCGATTGCTGGGATAATAAAGACCAAAGCAATCCCAACTGGGATTACTTCGGCCAACTTTGACAAGAAATTAAAGTTTTATTCATAAACATATTATAGCACGGCTAGCGGCTGCCTCTGCGCATGCTGGTAAAGTCGCGCCCAGCCTTGGGTACTTGAAATTTTGTCACTTGCGGACTCGTATTGCGCCATTGATTTTGGGGAAGATTTTTAAAATCGCTGGGTTTGGCAACTGGTTTTGCTTTCATAATTTAATTATATCACCCGCTGGCGCGAATATTTCCTTCTTTGCTTCCCTGATTGGCTTTGATCATGGCTTTGAGGGCTGCCCACTTGTCTTGTTTCTTTTTCTTTTCTTCTTGTTTCTTAATTACTTTCTTTTGTTCTTCTTGTTCTGGCTTGACTTCTCTTTTTTTGCGGATAGCTTCTATTTGTTGATTTAGTTGGGCCAGCATCTGGGTCTCATTGGATTTTATTTTTTGTTTTTCCTCAGGAGGCAATATCTTATCTTTGTCTTTTGTCGTATCGTAATCACCTGTACCCGTGACTTGCTCTACTGCGATTTTACCAAGCGACTCTAAGCCTTCGAGCGATTTTCTTATTACTTTTTGTACCTTTACCATAATATAGTATTTTAGCTTGATAAATGGTCGCACACAACTGGATCGTACCCATAATTACAAATAATCCAGTAAAGTTAAATAACGATACAACCAACCCTCCTAGTACTATACCCACAGCGGTCACAAAGTCATCAAGACCTGCGGACAATCCCCATGCCCACCCATTTTTAGTCCGGCCTGAATATTTGGCAAAGAGTGAAGACCATGTGGGTAAAGCCAGAGCAGCAGCTAAGCCCAAACCAGACTCAACTATAAATAACCCCCAACTACTGTTTACCGAAAGATACCCAAATGTCAAGAGTGCGTTCAGCCCAAAACCTGCGACCATCAAGCTTTCTTTATTTATCCATCGGTCGGATACTTTACCTGCGATAATTGAAGCCAATCCTCTTACTATAAGGTATCCTGCCCAAGCCCAGGTTACGTCTAATATACTGCCCCCTAGACGGTTGGCAAACAGGGCAAATAATGGTCCAAACATACCCTCAGCCAGGCTCCAGAGGTTGTTCGAAATCAGTAAGATTTTGAGGGCTTTTTTATTCATAATATGGCCGATTATAGCCATATATTTGATATGTGTCAAATCTAGAATTCTCTCCGATTATTCAACGCATGTGTCAACGTAGTTTCATCCGCATATTGCACATCAGCACCAGTTGGTAATCCATGCGCGAGACGCGTAATTTTCAATTTACAATTTACAATTTTCAATTTACGTGATAAGTACATGCAAGTTGATTCGCCTTCCATGTTAGAGTTAAGAGCTAAAATTATTTCAGAAGCATCACGTTTTAATAACTCCTGAATCTTAATTTCATCAGGCCCTATGTTGTGCAACGGATCGATAATACCATGTAACACGTGATATACACCCTTGTATCTTCCGCCTCTCTCAAACGCCAAGACATCGAGTGGTTGCTCAACGACACAAATTATGCCTCTATCTCTACCACTATCACTACATATATCACATGGGTCTGATTCGGAAATATTGTGGCAAATATTGCATTCTTTGGTATTTAATTTTAGATTTCTGACTGCATCTGCAAACTTATCTAATTCTACTTGGGGCACATGCAACAAATAATAGGTCAATCGAGCAGCAGATTTTGGACCTACCCCTGGCAGTCTCTCAAATCCTTCAATCAAATTATTTATGGCTCTGGCAATTCTCACCCAATTATTTTAGCATTATAATCACTGACATTATCTCCTAAGTTTTATTTGGTTCCTCATCACTTGGCAATGATACTCCTCTTCTTCTTCTAAGTGTCGTTCGAATATTCCTTCCTCCAACAACTTGTATATCAACTTGGTGTGGAGAAGTATGTAATTCTTCACGGTAATTAGACAGAAACGTAACTAAAATATAACGAAATCAGTGGGTCAAGTATATTGTCTTTTCGATGATTGTAACGGTATTCCATTTCCTTTAAGTATACAGGAAAATTAGCTTTTGATACACCCCTGTAATTATAGAGC
>JACRNA010000039.1 GCA_016219445.1 Candidatus Amesbacteria bacterium | reverse complement strand
GGCAGTGTTCGCACCGACAACAAATACACCGCCTACGAAAACGATAAAAAATTCACGGGTTATGAACTTGACGCGAGCGGGTTGTATTACGCGGGACAGAGGTATTACGATGGTGAAGTGGGGAGGTTTGTGGGGGTGGATCCAGTGCCAAGAGATACTCCAACAAAATTTTTGTCAGATCCGCAACAGCTTAATTTTTATTCTTACGCAAGAAACAATCCATTGCGGTATATTGACCCAGAGGGCGAATCAATTCGGGATTATTTAGCTGGAACTTTCAACGCATTTGTATCTGATCTTGGGTTTGGCTTGGGCCGCATAGATGCGTCTAATTATGGCGGAAGAAACAAGGTTGATTACGCGTCAGGCCAGGAAGCCGGAGATTTAGCTGGTATGGCAGCCGGGGCCGTCAGTATTGTGACTGGCAATGCAATGGGTGTGACGGGTGCAGGAGCCACTGTTTTGAGCGGTGGCACCCTTGCCTTGGCTGGCGTTCCAGCTATGGCTGGCGGTTTGGCGTTAAGCGCATACGGCGTTGGTGTTGCAGGCGTAAGTACTTATAATTTTTCGCAGACGATGGGGAATGATGATACATTTTCTAGAACCGCAAAACACAGCAAGGATCAGGGTCATTATCCCAATTTATCAGAATCTGAAGTAACGGATCTCGTAAAGAGTACTAAAAATAATGCCGATATTAAAGTTACCGTTAAAGATGTGAAGAAATACTACTACAATACAAAAACTAATGATTTGTTTGTAAATAATCCAAAAAATCCGACTTTATTTCAACCGAGTAAGGGTATTGATTATTTGCGAAAAGCGATAAAAGATGATATTGCAGAAGGGGGGTGGCTAAAATGACAACACTTGATAGACAGCTTGCCATTAAAATTTTGAATGAAAAATATACGAACAGTAGATTCGCTTATCCTGAAGAAGCTGCTGAATCGTGGAAAGTGTTCGTAAAACGAATAGTAAAAGGAGAGTACGAAGGTAATGAAAATGAATACTGGAATGATCTTGATACGCGAGACATACTAGAAGAAATAGGTTATGGACAGAGTGAAGATGTAAAGAAAATTGACAGGGAATTTAGAGGAACCCTTATTCATACAGATATTAGAAATTGGGGGTGTGACGAAGCCCGCACTGATGATTGGTGGAATTTTGGTTATCCTAGCGCTCTTACGGGATATTTGAAAGATAAATTTGAGTCAGACATAAGGTTTAAAAAAAAATTTTAAGGAGAAAGAAAAAAGGTGTAAGGTACAATTATTGACACTTTTGCCTGGGATTACGACAACCGTATTATATCTCCCGCAAGCGTGTCATCGATCATCGCTTAGCAGCACAACGAATCCTGGCAGAGAGTTAAGAAAACCGCCAACGGCGTAACCACCGCATACCCGTTCAAACACTATGAAGCGGAAGGGACAAAAACAATAAAATATATCTACGCCGGAGACAATCTTGCCGCTACCATTGAAAACAATAATAGTGTAAAATATATCCACACCGATCATCTCGGCAGCACAAACCTAACCACTGACAAACAAGGTTCTGTCACGCATGTATTTGACTATTATCCCTACGGCAAAAAGAGAATTGACACCGGCTCTGACAATACCAGCAAACAATTCATCGGACAATATTTTGACAAAGAAAGCGAGCTGTCTTATCTTAACGCGAGGTATTATGACGGGGGTAGAGGGCAGTTTTTGAGCGAGGATCCGGTTATATTGAATAATCAAGAAAAGCATCTCAATGATCCACAAGGACTTAATTTTTATGCGTATTCACGCAATAATCCACTGGTGTACTTAGATCCGAGCGGCGGAGATTTTGTCAATTTCTTGTCAAGTCCGGGGTTTAATAACTCACTAAATTCAACACAAAGAGTTGTAAATACAACCGGCAATTTGTTATCATTTGGACAATTTGAAGATGGATTCAGAAACGCCGGCAATGCGGGTAGTAGATTAGCGCAGAAAGGTATTAACCCTGCTACTGTAGCTCAATCTTTTGGCGAGCTATCACTCGGCATTGGCAGGACGTCATTGGGTGGTCTGGTAACAGGAGGTTCACTCGGTGAATTAAAGTTGCTGACGATGTCTGTTGGCAGGTATTTTAACAGCAAGCAGACATGGGGTAATATTGATACTTTAGATGATCATCTTGATAGGCATGGAGGCGATTTCGGCGTAAATACCTCGCGTGGTTATGCGAAAAGAGCTAATGATTTTTTATTGAATTCTGAACAACAAGGATTACCGACGAAGATAGATGGTGAAGGAGTAAAGAGGATATATGATTCCAAGACTAACACCCTTGGATCATATAATCCTAATGGCACTACAAGGACATTTTTTAAACCAAATCCCAGTATTCATGGATACTCTTCAAATAACGAATATTGGGAAAGCCTGCCGGGAACAATCACAAATAAGAAAGGAGGCGGTTTATGAATATTGTAAACAAAGACGAACTTTGTCCAGTTTGTGGATTTAATTTTTATGCAAAATTCAATGCAAAACCTTGGGGCAAAAGAATGCCGGCGGATGAAATATGTCCTTCTTGCGGCATACAGTTTGGTTATGATGACACTGCGGGTGGCGACTTAAAAGATAGATCATGTATATATAAAGAATGGCGAGAAAAATGGATTAAAGGTGGCATGAAGTGGTATAGTCGTGGCATGAAACAACCAAAAGATTGGGATGCAAAAGATCAGTTAAAAAAAATAATCAAGACAGCAAAGTGGGTTGTTTAAGATAGTCACCGGCACCTCCCAAGACCCCTATCTCACCGTCACCTACACCCAGCCAACAACGAATACAACCACGACGACTGTCACCAACGAAGTTACCTACGGGT
>JACRNA010000037.1 GCA_016219445.1 Candidatus Amesbacteria bacterium | reverse complement strand
GATTTTAATTCCTTAATGCTCAGGCCCGCATCAATCAATGCGCCGAGCGTCATGTCGCCGCTTATGCCTGAAAAGCAGTCAAAATATGCTGTCCGCATGGAAAGAAAGTATACCTTTCAGGATGTTTGTGTCAAGAAAAAATTTTGAGCTGTGTGAAAACCCATTTTTTATGGTGCGTTTGTTTGACGAAATCCGAACCTTTTTTGAACGAAACTGATGGCGCGCTTCGCGCGCCAAACTGAACGCTCGGGCGGGCAAAAAGGAAGGGGGTTGGGGGGAAGCCTGCCTGCCGGCAGGCAGGGAATTTTTGCCCGCCCTCGCTTTCCGCCGCCGAATTTCGTGCCAGCGAAGCTGGCGCGCCGCGTTAATGATTTTTAAACTTTGCCGAAAAATAAAATATTCCGCTCTGTTATTTCTCCTCCACAAACACCGGAGTGTCTTTTAATGCTATCATAACTTTCCAGTCAGAAACAGATTTTGTTTCTGTGTTAAAAGCGGTTGAATAATCAGTTATATCTTTTCCTGAATTGTATTTTGGAATTGCCTCTGTGATCTTGATGCTTTTAACATCGCTATCTAAAGTAATCTCTACTCTGGTATCTATTTTTATTCTGCTACATTTCTGCTCGTCAAAGCAATCATACCAGCCAACATAAATAGGTTTTCCATTCTTTGTAAATTTATAAAGAAAAATTCCGTAAGCATCATTTTGCTCTTCTTTTATTGTCTGGATATTATTCCAATCGCTTCCCTCCAATATTTCAGTCATTTTTTTGTATGTGTAGTAGGAGAGGCGCGGAGTTCCTGCTGGAATTTGGTCGTTATTTGCTCCATCGGCAATAAGCCCCATAAAGTTGTATATGCTGTTTGAACTTCCTCCGAAGTTTGCCCATTCCACAAGATTGTTCCAATTAATCAGCAAAAAACCGTGGGCTATGTTGTAAGCATATCCTTTTATTAGATAATTTGCCTGGTCTTTTTCCGTGGTTGATTCTCTGCTTGACCTCGCCATCCACGTCCCAAATTCCAATACAACCATCTTGGCATTTGAATAACCATTAGAGTCCAAAACACTTCTTGCTTCGCCGACAGGTATCTTGTAATTGTTTCCGGAATTCCAGTAATGAGTGTCCACATAATCAAAGAGATTTTTGTTTTTCATTTTTGGAATCACTTCTTTGAATTTATCAATTTCTTCAGTTTTTTCCAATTGAAATGTCCCGAGAATAATTTTTGCGGTTGGGTCGGATTTTTTTATCGCATTATATGTTAATCCAGCAAATCTTACATAGCCGTCAATAGTTCCTCCTGCCTGTTCCCATTGTCTTGGGAACGGCTCGTTAGCCATTTGCCAGTATTTCACCTTTATAATTGGACTATAATCATTTATTCCGTCGCCGTCATATCTTTCCACCAATGCCTCCACGAATTTGCTGTAATAATCTTCCTTATCTAAAGGAACATCGGGATTGCCTCCTTTTCCTCTTTGGGGGTTTATTACTCCAACTGTATTAAAATTTACTCCGCCATTCTCATAAGCTTTTTTGAGAGCTCCGTCTGGATTACTCCAATCATATCCTTGTCCAAATTTTGGTTCAAGAATCCCCCAGATAATAGTGTCACCACCATTCCTAGACCATTTTGCGCCAAGGTCTCTGAATTTTTCTCCTGCCCAGGCAACTTTGTCCGCGGCGCTGATTGTTGTAAGTGTTGCCGGATCAAATGCCGCCATAATCCCAAAAGGATAAATTTTACTAACATCTTTTTTGGGTTCTTGAGTTAAAGTGGGAGTCGTGGTTGGATAAGAAAAATTTTTCTCTTGGAATTTTTGCGTTGATTTTAAATACTCCTCCATTGTCTCCGATACTGTCTTTGATTTTGAGTTCTGCTCTTTCAGAAACTCGAACCATTGCTTGTAAAGATTGGGGTTATCTCTAAAACCTTGGGGGTGGTTAACGACTCCAAAAATACCTTCTTCACCAGAAAGATATTTATTTTTTAATTCATCTATAGTTATGAGCATTCCGGTCACAAGTCTCTTAGGCTCAAGTGGCGCAGAAGTTAATTTATATACTTTATGACCATTAAAGATTACCATCTTAGGTTGAGAAATTGCTCTTTCAAGTCGTATTCCTCCAGCCGCATAAAGAGCACCTTTGGGCCAGTCAACATCTTCGTCGCTCATGGTGATGGTCTTAATAGGTCCGAGTTTATTTAACAATCCCATATAATCATCCACATTACCTAAATATCTTTCTTTTGCCCTGACAAACGGCGGACAGGGAACGCGATTTTGCCTAGATTTGAATTCTCGGCTATTGATATCCAGATTAGTATATCCATCCCAAGGACAGACACTGGGTCCATGATGATGACCACCGATTTCATGGCCTTTTTGTTTCCATTGATTCAATAAATTTAATTTTGCTTCATCCACCAAAATCATCTCTGCCCACTGAGGCGTAAATAATAAAGTTAATTTTACTTTATACTCATCTGCCAAATCTACAAATTCAGTTAAACCATTA
The DNA here is from genome assembly GCA_016219445.1 of Candidatus Amesbacteria bacterium. Taxonomy (GTDB): domain Bacteria; phylum Patescibacteriota; class Microgenomatia; order CAZETR01; family Amesbacteraceae; genus JACRNA01. The sequence goes on along the minus strand of JACRNA010000037.1, from coordinate 578 downwards.
AACATCTCATTATTAACGTTAGATGGCTCCATATGGACTTCAAAGAAAGAGTTGCGAATTTTAGATTGAGGAAAAGCAGGTTTTTGGAGGATAAAAAGAGCGCCGATGCCTACAATAATAATTACAATTACAATAATTGGAATTAATATTTTTTTGTTCATAATTATTTTATTAAATTCTCTATTGATGTGCCAAGGGTTTTGGCGATTTTCGCCGTAGTTTGAACGCTTGGCTTATTAACCGCACCGCTTTCGACCTTCATAAGCGTTGTATATTTAATGTCCGCTTTCTTGGCTAAATCATCTTGGGTCAAACCAAGTTTAGCCCTCATTTTTTTGATATTTTCGCTGATTGTTTTTCCACTTGTCATATAGATAAAGTCTTGGTAGTATTGTAGTAGATAAGGTTATTACCTTTATTGTTATACTACCAAAACTTATGAAAATTATCAAGCAAATTCAAATTTCTTGGCGGCGCATTTCGCAAAGCGAAATACGAAATTCGGCGGCGGCGGAAAGCGAGGGCGGGCAAAAATTCCTTCCCCCCAACCCCCTTCCTTTTTGCCCGCCCGAGCGTTC
>JACRNA010000036.1 GCA_016219445.1 Candidatus Amesbacteria bacterium | reverse complement strand
CTTTCTCTCCTGCTAATTGTAAAAATACTCTTGCCCTCTATCTCCTTTGCAGATGCTGATAAGATTTTCAAGGAGAACAACAAGGCTGTTGTGGTTATCGTAGCCTATGACCAGAAAGGCAAGCCAATCAGTCAAGGCAGCAGGCTTTATAATTTAAAAGAAGGAATAAGGGAAATGTCCCGCTTATTTATGACGACCCCTTATGAAAAATAGGCTTTTTTTGAAAAAATGGTTGTTGTATTATTTATCCATTTTTATTGCGATTATGGTTGCGAATATAGTGCTATCAATAATTTTGTCTATAAATCTCATTGTGTCAAGGCTACCAAGCATAATAGTCTTATTTATAACGATTCTTGGAATTAGCATAGCGTTATTAGCTGGCATTCTGGCTTTCAAAAAACTATTCAGACACTTCAAAAACGAATTTCAGGATATTAATAATAATGAATGAATTGGAAAATAATGGAGAAGGCTTATATGCGTAAGAGTTTTTATCAGGCTTGGGTTTTCTTAACAGCCATCATCTTCTCCTTTAGCTCTTTATCCTTTGCATCAGACTTCCCAAATAAACTTGAACTTCTTAAGCTTTTAAAGGAGAGAAATTACGCTCGTTTGGAAACAATATTGGTAAATTATCAGACAGACTATGAGAAAGATTTTGACTATCAAAAAGAGGATGTGGTTGATTATGCCTACTTTACTTTTAGTACATCAGACCCCAGTATTGAAAAAAATCTGAATGAATGGGTCAATAAAATGCCAAAATCCTATTCGGCTTTAATGGCGAGGGGAGCGTATTACTCTCATCTTGCTTGGTTAAGCCGTGGTTCAAAATATATAGATAAGACAATGTCAACCCAGATAAAGGAGATGAAAAAATTCTTTGCAAAATCAAAAAATGATATTCAGGATGCAGTGCAGATTAATCCAAAAATTGTTGTAGGTTATAGTTATCTTATAAGCATAGGAATGGCATTGGGAGAGCGGGAGTTCATATATGATACTTTAAATAGAGGTCTGAGGATTAATCCCCACAGCTATGTTGTTAGAACTCAATATATTCGTAGTTTGATTCCAAAATGGGGTGGTTCTATTGAGGAGATGAAACAATTTGCTAATGAATCACAAAAATATATAGAAAAGGACCCACGACTGAAATCTCTGCACAGCTATGTTTTGGAGGCAGAGGGGGAGTTATTAAAAAAAGCCGGTGATGAAACTGCTGCTGACAAAAAGTATAGCGAGGCTCTTACCTTCTATGGTAAATCTTCGTATCCTTTTCAAAGTGGCAAAAAATTTTATAGAAAAAAGCAATATGATAATGCTTTAGCAGATTTTAATAAGTCATTAGAGATAAGGCCATTGCAAGGTGGAGTTTTGGAGCACAGAGCTAAAACTTACTATAAATTAGGGAGGCTTGATGAGGCACTAAAGGACATTAATCTGTCTTTGGAATTAGATTCTCTGGAACCAGATTACTTAATAGTGCGTGCAGAAATATATAGAAAGCTGAAAAGATATAATGATGCAGAAAAGGATTATCAAAATGCACTTATTTATGGAAAATACGATGCAAAAGTATGGAGAGAAAAGGGTGAATATCAGTACTATGATTTAAAGAACTATAAATGGGCTGCTGATGATTTGCGTATGGCTACATCCCTTAATCCTGAGAATGCGCAAGGTTGGTATTTGTTAGGTTTGGCATTATACCGATTAAATGATGATAAGGCTTACGAATCATTTGAAAAATATCTTGAACTTTGTAATGCAAAAAAAACATCTGCGTGTGATGAAAATAAGACCTCATGGTCAAAGAAATATGTTGCCTGCAAAAAAGGGAAGGGGCAGTGTTAGTTGGTTCAAATCGTCTTTTTATAGATAGACTATTTTTCTTTTTCAGTAGCATCTTTTATACAATTGTATACATCAGGAGAAGCATCATGGCCGGGTCTACCCATTGCACAGCCCTTAGTCTGCTGCAAAAATATTCTACTGCCTCAATGTTTATTTCACGGCAGATAATCTCCAAGTGATTATCATGACTGTTCATTGCTGGCGAGAAAATAAATGACATGAATGAGCCAAACCCAGAAGGCAGTCTGCCTTATGACCGATGCACCAAGCAGGGTAACAAATGAGCAGTTGAAGGAGCTGAGCATTAAACTGGAGGTGAAGAAGGAGTTAAGGAAGGCAGAGGCTATACCTTTTTTCTTGACATTCTACACAATGTAGAATATAATTTCTGTTACTGATGAGGT
>JACRNA010000023.1 GCA_016219445.1 Candidatus Amesbacteria bacterium | reverse complement strand
GAAAGTAGAAAGTAGAAATATAATAGATATTTTGGTTGAGACTGGCCTGGCCAAATCCAAATCCGAGGCCAAAAGACTCATTGAGCAAGGTGGCGTAAAAGTAAATGAAACCAAAATTTCAAATTTCGAATTTCAAATTTCAAATTCCTGTGTTATAAATATTGGTAGGAGGTTTACAAAAATAAATGTCAATTAGCGATTCACTAAAAAATACATACAAAAAATGGATGAACCAGGGGGGGGCGCCCCAACAGATTGATGAAGCAATTGAGGAAGCAAGAAAATTGAAAGAACAGGGTGTTATTAGTGAGCATCAAGCAGAAATCGTTGTTAGGGCATTGGAGCCAGTGGGGAAAAAACAAAGATGGACAGTTTCAGGAGATATTCACCCATTCCGGTGGAATTGCTGATCTACCTGTCAAATAATCAAAAGCCCCACCAACGCCAATACAGACTCTGGCATTTAGCAATTGGCGATTAGCATACAGCCATTTTTCTTGGAACGGCGCACCGTAAGCAACCAATAAAATATCGGGTTTATATTTATTGACCTTATTTATAATTCTTTTGTTCTCTCTAAGATCTAGGATCTGAGATCTAATATCTTGATGTCCTTCATCAAAAGCCCCACCAAATTTTTTGGCCATCTCTTGCGCCACTCTATTTTGCCCACCCAAGTAAAAAATTTTGTATTTCTTTAAGTTAATTATTTCTTCAACTAGTTTTCGACCAGGGATAATTGCAAGGCCAGGCCTTGCAAACTTCAAACCCACTCCATCTGGGACTGCCAAATCGGCCTTATTTAAAATATTTTTAAATTCGAGGTCATCTTGGGCCAGCATTACAAATTCCGGGTTCACTGTAACTATAAATAGCTTTTCTTTGGCAATTTTGGCTAGCACTTCGGCAAGCTCAGTGCTACTCACACCCACCCCCAGAATATTTGCTCTATTATGGATCATTGTTTATATTATACACTCAACCGGTATCACCCCCTTAATCCCCCTCTTAATTTAAGAGGGTGATACCCCATTTGCTACAGGTCCTCTAGTCTCTAATCTCTAATTTCTAATCTCTATACTTTGTTCACACTTTGTCCCCATTATTTCTTACCTCACGTTCCACAATTGAAAATTGAAAATTGCAAATTAAAAATTAAAGATTTGTCAAAATCTTATAGGTCTCTCTTGCTGCTTTTTCCCAACTAAATTCCTGTATTCTTTGGTGACCTTTCTTGATTAAGACTAATCGCAACGAATGATTGCGAATAATAATTAATATTTTTTTTGCAATGTCTTCGACATTAAACGGGTCAAATAGCAGCCCGGCATCCCCGACTATTTCTGCCAAAGCTCCGCCCATGGACGAGACGACGGGAACACCAGCATGCATGGCTTCTAAAACCGGTAAACCAAAACCCTCGGTAATGCTGGGTTGAACATATGCCAACGCCCCTTTTAACAATTGATTGCGTTTCTCATTTGAGACAAAGCCAGTAATCTCGACATTTTTGTTTTTAGCAGCCTCCAAAACCTCTTGGTAATTCCAGCCCAGTTTGCCACATATTACCAATTTACAATTTTCAATTTTCAATTTACAAAAAGCCTCAATTAGTCTCACTAGGTTTTTACGAGGTTGGACAGTGCCGATGAAGAGAATATATCTTTCTCCTGTCTTAGTAGATCTTTTTGGCTCAGTAAAATTGATTCCTTCATAAATCACGTTTATTTTCTTTGAATCGGCGCCCAATCTCTCAATTAACTGATCTCTAGTAAATTTACTCACTGCAATGATTCGATTGGCGCTGCCCACTGCGTACTGAGTACTGAGTGGAAGGTACCATCTTTGAAGCCAATTTTCGTACGCCGGCAGCCATTCGTACTCAAGTCCGTGTATTGTGACCACGGTTTTGATACTGGGCTTTCGCAATATTGGGAGAGTGTGTGCAGGAATCCAAAGAACATCAAGCCTGTCGATCCAGGTTTGATATGCTAAACCAACTTGAGTCCAAAGAAAAGAGAGTTTAATCTCTTTATAACTCACCCCCGTCTCCTCTCTTAATTTAAAAGAGGGGTGCCGAAGGCGGGGTGAGTTATGTGTATACAAAATCCAAGTATGTTTTTTTGCCTCAGGAAGCTCGAGTAAATGAGTAATTAGCTCAAAACTATAGCTTTCGGTACCGGTTTTTTGATCACCAAACGCTCTAGAAGCATCTATTCCTATCCTCATATTACATTTTTTCCGGGGCTTCTATACCCAAAAGATTCAAGCCTTTTTTGAGTACATCTCCCACTGACTTTGTCAATGCTAATCTAAACTCATTTCCTAAAATAGGGTGCTTGTTATAAAAAGTATTGTATCTTTGGGCTAATTCGTATATGAAATTGCATAGCAGATTGGGGCTGTATCTGCTAGCCGCCTCCTCAATTACTTCCGGAAACCTGTAAATCCAACGCAATATAGATAATTCTTCCGGATTTAACTCACCCCCTACCCCCTCTCTTAATTTAAGAGAGGGGAACGAAAGGGGTGAGTTATTTTTCGCGAGCACGCTCATAATGCGAGCGTGGGTGTATTGCAAATACGGGCTCGAGTTCCCTTGCAAAGCAAGTATCCTGTCCCAATCAAATATAATATTGCTCTGAATGCCATGCGAAAGGTCAAAATATTTAATAGCACCAATTCCTACTGCTGTCGCTGTCCTAATATCGGTACACCCAAGCGTTTTTGCCCTATTTATAGCCTCTTCCAACACTTCGTCTAGTTTGACAGTATTACCCTCCCGAGTGCTAAATTTACGTCCTTCTGGGGCTAAATATAGACCATGCTTGGTATGCACAAGTTCCACCTGGCCAGAAACCAATCCCAATTTCCGGCTGGCAGAAAATAATTGGGCAAAATACAATGTCTGCTCTACCCCAACTTCGTAGATAATTTTGACTGGATCAAATTCAGTCGTTCTATATAATATAGTTGCTAAATCGCGGGTGGCGTAAGTAGTTCCTCCGTCGCTTTTAAGAAGTATTAATGGAGATTCATGACCTGTTTCTATAATCCATGCCCCCTCACTATGTATAGCCACTTTTTCCTTGGCCAGTTTAATTATTTCTTGCATTTTACCTTCATAAAAACTTTCCCCATAAGCGTGATCAATTTTTACTTCAAGTAAATCATAAATTCTATCAAATTCCCGCAGAGATATCTGAATACATTTATGCCATATTTCCCGCGCCCACTTATCACCATCTTCCAGTTTCTTAAACCACTTTCTAGCCTCATCTTCGAGTGTTTTATTATTCTCCGCTAATTTATGAAATTCTATATATATTTCTTCCAGTTTTTCTATATCATAATCTACCAAATCGTATTTATCTATCATGTAGAGTAATTTACCAAATTGTGTCCCCCAATCACCCAGGTGGTTGTCTCCAACTGTCTTGTAACCTAGTGTCTTGTATAGATTGTACAACGCTTGACCAATAATCGTAGACCTTAAATGACCAATACCAAAATGCTTGGCAATATTTGGGCTGGAATATTCAACTATTACTGTCTTACCTTGGCCTATATCCGGCATATCGCAAACGTTACTTATTAGGCTAAGTAAGACATCTTGACTGAGAGTAATATTGATAAATCCCGACCCTGCTACAGATGCCCCGGGGATCTTACTTGCAATTTCCTTGGCATCTAGCTTATTTTTAATGGCGATATTGGTCGAATAATCGCCGTACGATTCCAGATTTGGATGTTCGAGCTGAACCTCTGTGATGTCCACTCCGGCAGCGTCAGCGATCGTTTGGCGCAATTTGTCTCTTAGCATAATAGCGATTATAGACTATTGCCAATACCAAATACCAGATGGCGACCCACGACCAACTCATTTGACCAACCGTCAGGCTCGCGTATGGCCATCTAGATAGCTGGCTTGCGACAAACAACATGTATGTCAAAAATGGCCAGGCTAAATAAAGTACCGGGACAAAGATTAGACCCAAAGCAGTAAGCTGCATAATAAAAGGTACTGTCCAGACTACCAACAAATTTGCGATGGGAGCAACTAGAGATAGCTGTCCAAAATGGTGAAGAATCAGTGGAATAGTGAATAGCTGAACCATTAATAATATATTTATTTCAGAGCCAGATGATACCAACACTCCCAGTGTCGCAGCTACCGATAATTGAAATCCAATATCCGCAATATACCATGGATTCCACAATATCATGATTACCGCAGTTATAAGTAATGACCAGATTGCATCGCTCTTTCGGCCATATATCAATGCGGTAAAAGAGAGAATACTCATGATTCCCGCACGTATTATTGATGCCGTTAACCCAGCAAGTAACATATACAATATAGTTCCTAGTAGACCAGACAGTATCATTAGTTTTTGATGCTTTATTTTACGACCGAAATAAGCAAGCCATCCACTAACCATCACGACGTTATATCCAGATGCAGCAATGATATGCGACAGGCCATCTCTAGTAAAATCGCGTTTGGTATTATAGTCAAGCAATCTGTTGCCTCCTAATAATATACCTGAGGCTAGACCACCTAAATCTCCAGGTAGATATTTGGTAATTCGTTTTTCTAAATAGACCCGTAGTTTATAAAATATTGGTGTGTAATTATTTTCAATTTGGGCTTCTTCAAGGAATATGTTCTGTCCAATTTTATCTATCACCTGACTCGATACTCTGCCAACCAGAGTCACTTCATCTCCGTCACTTAAATCTACTAATTTATCTAGTATAATAAATGATCTGTTTTCTAGCCTTATCTTACCATTCCATATGACTCCTGTGACTGCGACTTGATCTCCTATATTGACCTGGATTTGAGTTCGCACTACATATATATATCTGACTAGACATAATGCAATCAGTATTCCAATAACGATCCATCTTACCATACCGACAGCAGATCTTTAATCTGGGTATAGAGCTTGGCACTTATGATCTTCTTGGAAACCAATTCGGCCAATTCTTGGTATGGCCGGCCATTGATTATTTTCTCCGCAGTGACCGCACCAATTCCCGCAATAGCCTCAAGTTCAGCTTTAGTCCCTGCGTTAATATTAATTAACTTTGATTTACTATTGATTATTGCTGATTGATCATTGATTCTTGGTATAAAAATTTTTTCTCCATCACTGACCTTCTTTGCCCTATTTAGATTTACCTCTATCCACTTAGTATCAGAATCGATCAGTAGACCGCCAGCTTTGTCCAACAAATCCTGTATCCTGCTTCCCGTGACTAGTTTATACAGTCCTGGCTTGTTTACCGCTCCTTGGATGTCGACCATTATCTCTTTTTGCTCAATATTTTTATTTAATATCTGAACAGTGGGAGGAAAGACATGTGATTTTAGACCCAGAAAAATAAAAAATAAGCCTGATCCAGCTAAAATCAGCTCTATTTTGTATTGACTATAAAATTTATCAGCTTGCATGGCACGAATATAGTCCTATATGAAGCCCCTTTTAGATAATTCTGGACTTTAGCGCTCTCTAGAGCCAAGTGCTGGATAAATGCTTCATCACCAGCATTATCCGACTCAATCTCAAATTTCTCTCTTACTTTGCCATTGATCTGAACTACGACTGTCACTTTTTCATCAATTATCATCTTGGGATCATACTCAGGCCACAGTTGAGAATGAACCAGGCCAGTATTACCCAGTCTATTCCAAAGTTCCTGAGCCAAGTAAGGAGCAAGTGGAGCAACTAGCTTAATAAAAATTGTCCATTGTGAGGAATCAAGTATGGCTTTCTGGCTTTCGACTAAATTCAAAAACTCCATAGCTCCAGCGATCAGCAAATTGTTTTTTCTGCTTTCTAATCCCTCTGTCGCCCTCTTTATAAATTTGTGTAGCCCGCGAGATACCAGCTGATCGTTATTTGAAGTTTTCCCCAGCTGTAAGTCAATGTGTTTTACTATCCGGTTAACCCATCTATTCATGCCTTCAATCCCCGAATCCCGGAAATCGCCTCCGGCACTGACCGGACCCAAAAACATGAGATAGAGCCTAAAAGTATCCGCCCCAAATTTGGTTATATAATCATCGGGGTTGACGACATTTCCCTTGGACTTGCTCATTTTGGCCCCGTCTTTAATAATCATCCCGTGAGCAAAAAACTTTTGAAAAGGCTCTTCAAAATCCAAATAACTCATATCTTTCAAGGCCATGGTAATAAACCGTGTGTACATCAAGTGCAAAGTGGCGTGTTCTGCTCCCCCAGTGTACATGGCAACTGGTAACCATTTATTGGTTAAGTCCTTGTCCCAAGGTTTACCGTCAATTCCGGCACTCGGATAGCGCAAAAAATACCACGCGCTATCCAAAAAAGTATCTGAAACGTCGGTTTCGCGCTCAGCTGATCCCCCACAGACAGGACAAGTGGTCTTATAAAATTCTGGGTGGCCGGCTAAAGGACCTTTGCCCTCGCCTTTGGGCTGATAATCTTCTATATCAGGCAAAAGAACCGGCAATTGATCTTCAGGCACAGGTTGCCAACCACATTTTGGGCAATTGATCATCGGAATTGGTGGTCCCCAATATCTCTGTCTACTTATCAGCCAATCGCGCAAATGGTATGTCACATATTCAACGGCGTATTTCTTCATCGCCTCATCTGGTTGCATATCTACAATTTCTAGTCCATGTTTTTTAGCAAAGACCATGTCCCTTTCGTCATGAGCAGGAACACCCATCACTACTCCAGTCCCATAGTCTGCTACAATATATTCGGCTTCCCAAACAGGAATCTTTACTCTAGTCGCCGGATTGGTTACTTTTTTGCCCGTAAATTTATCTTCGTGACCCGCAATTGCCAAAAAGGTTGCTCCGTGCAATGTATCAGGCCTAGTCGTAAATACTTCCAGGTCATCAAATTTTATTTTGTAACCGGTTTTTTTCCCTATCCAATTTTTTTGAATAGTCTTGATCTTGGAGGTCCAGTCAATCCAATCCAAATTCTTGAGTAGCCTTTCGGCATAGTCGGTAATTTTGAAAAACCATTGCTCCAAAGATTTTTTTATGACTACAGTATTACATCGTTCACATTTGTCACCCAGAACTTGCTCGTCAGAAAGCACCGTCTTACATTTGGAGCACCAATTGACCTCAGATTTGGCCCGGTATGCCAAACCTTTCTTAAATAATTGGATAAAAATCCACTGAGTCCATTTGTAATAATTGGGATTATAAGTCTCAACTGTCTTGCTCCAATCATACATATTGCCCACCATATGTAATTGTCTATAAAAATTCTCCTCGGTAATACGAGCGTGTTCTTTGGGATGGCGTCCAATTTTGAGAGCATAATTCTCGCTATGAATGCCAAATCCATCCAAACCAATAGGCTCAAATACATCAAATCCTTGCATGCGCTTGAACCGGCCATAGACATCGGAGGCGGTAAAGGCATACATATTACCCACATGCATACCCTCGGCTGACGGATATGGAAACATCATCAGGTTAAAAAATGGTTTAGAAGCATTTTTGGTATCTACAGTGTTTATTTTTTGTTCATTCCATACCTTGTTCCATTTTTCTTCTATAGTCTTATGATCATATTTTGCCATATGAATATTATATCAAAATTATTTCTACATATCCCCTATAATCCGGTACCAACCTAGACACGTCCAATGTATCTATCCAGTTATTTGTGACACTCTCTATATATAAATGATAACTAGAATAAAGATAGCTTGAGAATGTGGAACGGATTTGAAGTGGTCCAAAGTTGGTCGTGGTTATGGGTTGACAATGAATTAATCTACTAGTATCTAGTACCTCTCGGTCTCCTGCTAGCAACTTGGCTTTGTACACTCCTCTAAAAGGTGAACCCTTCTTGTACATGCTGTAGGCAGTAGTTAGTTTGCGCATCAAAGTGGTGATTGCCCGAGGAGTGGTTTGTCGTACTAATAAATCTAAGCGATTAGGCATGAGACAATAGGCCAGGATTTTGGCATCGGTTTCGGGCACGAATCTCCGCAAGTTACTTAAATATCTTTGGAAATCTATATCACCTGTAAAAATGACTTCCTTACCCACCTGAAAAATATGATAGATCCCGACGGCAAACTGCTTATTGCGGAATTTTGCTGGCATATATACTATTATAGTATGATTCTGCCGGATCCAAATCAATCTACAGATATTCCAGTTGAGGTCTCTCCCGAATCTCCTCACCTTCCCCATCCCTATTTCAGGCAACTGACTGCCATTATTTCTGTCTTTGTCCTAACCGCTGGACTTGGTTTGGCTGTCAAGCTCGCTCAGAATCGCCAAAATCCATTTTCCAAAGCAAATACGGTTCCAATTGAACGCATCGATTTATCTGTAAAAACACTTGAAGGTCGTAGCCCATACCCTCGTTATGGTTTATCGGCTACCGCAATTAATAGTCAGGGTAATGTTGACGAAGCTCATTATCAATGGGGCGTTAGCTCCACGAATTCAATAGGAAATTTAGATATTCACTCTAGTAATCGATATGCCGAATTTAGTTTAAACGGCAATGAGGGACGAGCAGATATTTGGATTATCGCCGATGGTGGGATAAAAACCTCATATCCAATTACTTGGGGTTTACAAGCATCGCCCACTCCTTTCCCAAGTGCCAATACTTCATCCGAAATCAAAGATAATTTTGATGGATCACTCGATGTTTCCCGGTGGAATGTCTGGAAGTATCCAAGTGGAGCACCTACTCAATCACAAATTAAAGATAAAGTTTTTGTTCACTATGTCCCCGCTGGTCTAAAAGAATATATTGCGGCAGTTGCTGATACAAAGACTATTAAAGGTGACTTTGACGTATCAATCGAGCTTAAAACCAGTCAATCTAGTGGATCTTCCTCAACCGTTGATCTGGTATTTCATGATGAATCCTGGAAAAACACTCTGGGTATTACTCTATCCAATCTTGGTGGTGTATACGGCTTTTCTACACTCGATAGTAAGCAGGTTGTAACCGGTATAAAGACTGGTTTGTTCTCGCCACTCACAGTACGCCTAATGAGAAACGACAAGACAGTTTATTCTTATTACAAATCAGCGCTTGGTTGGGAACCAATAGGCAATTTTACGGGAATTTATAGTGGAGAAGGTAGATTGGCTCTTCAGACATCTACCAGAACCCCTGATTATCCCGAGGTAACTGGAACATTTGATAATTTTGTGGCCAAGGTCAATGAAATTGCGCCATCACCCATTCCCGGAACCACTCCGTCTGCGACTCCGTTGGGTACAAGCACCCCAGTGCGTACTCCTACACCGACTCCAAAATCTGACATGAGGATCTATAATCTGGATCTAGAAACACCCGCTTCGGCTCCCACTCCTCGAAAACAATCTTTCTTTGGCAAGATCGTGGGCTTCATCCTCAAGTTGTTTGGAATAAAATACTAGCTTGACAAATAAATAAGTTTTAGCTATACTTCTAATATAACTATATTTAGATAGATTTTATAACTATGAATAAAACATTTGTCCCAAGACCAAAATACTTTGCACGAGTGGCACCATATGTGGGAAAAGATGTAATTAAAATTTTTACAGGACAAAGACGGGTGGGGAAAAGCTACATAATGATGCAAATTGCCGATACGCTAAAACAAAATATAATTTACATCGACAAGGAAAAATATGAATACGATTTTATCAAAAACTATCACGATTTAGCAAAATACATCGCCTCAAAAACAAAAAACCACACTAAATCTTCTCTCTTTATCGATGAGGTTCAAGAAATTGAAGGGTTTGAAAAAATCTTGCGGGATTGCGCCAATTCCGGCATGTATGACATATACATTTCCGGCAGCAACTCCGAGCTTCTCTCATCTGACCTGGCCGGCAAACTATCTGGTAGGTATGTCGAAATTCCTGTTCACGCCTTGTCTTTTGACGAATTTTTAGCTTTTCATAAATTGTCAAAAGATCTCGATTCTTTGGAAAAATATATTAGGTATGGAGGATTGCCCTATTTAGTGAATCTAAAATTAGAAGACATTCAAGTATTCGGATATCTAAACAATGTTTTTGATGCCGTAATTTTAAAGGATGTGGTTTCTAGATTTGAGGTCAGAAATGTAAACTTTTTAGGTCGGTTAATCGAATACTTGGCTGACAATCTCGGCTCTCTCGTGTCGGCCAAAAAAATAAGCGACTTTTTGAAATCCCAAAATATAAATTTATCCCCCAATACAGTTTTAAATTATCTTTCTTTTTTAACATCCAGTTTTTTTGTTTCAAAGTGTCAACGTATAGATATTATCGGCAAAAAAATATTTGAAATAGGTGAAAAATATTATTTTGAAGATTTGGGATTACGGCACAGTATTATCAATTATAAACAAGTAGACATAAATAAAATATTGGAAAACCTCGTCTATTCAAAGCTCCTCGACTTGGGATACAAAGTCTATATTGGCCAAATGGGAAACAATGAGGTTGATTTTGTGGCAGAAAGAGCCAATGAAAGAATATATGTTCAAGTTGCTTATCTCATTTCGTCAAATAAAGTGAGAGAAAGAGAATTTGAAAACTTATTAAATATTCCGGACAATTTTAGAAAATATGTGGTAACTATGGACAAAATGGCGGGGGGTTCTGTCCAAGGAATTACCCATATGCATATCTTAGACTTCTTGTGTGGACCTGAGGGGAATCGAACCCCTTTTCTCTGACTGCCAGCCAGATGTATTACCAGTATACGACAAGCCCTACTTCAGAGAATTATAGACTAAATCTGCTAAAGTCTCTAGCTCGAGTTGAACTTTCTTATCTAAATAATAAATATTTAGTACTCCCATATAATCCGACCTTTTTGTAGGTTTTCCAACTGTTCTCTGGTCAACCAACACTTTATAAAATTGAGATTTTGAAATCTTTGTAATATTCTGCCAATAATGTGTCAGTTCTTCGATGTTCTGATCTGCCCTACACTGTACAGTAGCTCTAATCTTACTCTCATCAAACTGAGGAAAGCACCTTCTTAAAAGTGTTAAAAATATAATTATTACTCTCGAATCAGAGTTTCCCAGACTAAAAGCGTGTTTACTTTTTGACTTTGATGCCTCGCCAAGACATAACATTGCAAGTGCAATTTTTGCCGTATTGGCGTTATTGATTTTTAATGATACCGGTAAATATACATTGGTAAACTTATTTATTAATTCTTCTCTTTTAGCTTTATTTACAGCTTTTGCTGTTGCTCTGGCTATACCCAAATTTTTAATATTAAGTTTTGTTATTTTATCGAGATATTTCTGAGGTAAAGATACCTTTTTGCAAATCCAGTGTAAAGTGCTTTTGGAAAGTTTTGTATTCAATGTCTTATTAATTTCACCATATGTACTACCTTTTGATCTAAGTTCTTTAATCTTACCCACCAACTCATTTGAGTGTCTCATTATGTTTATCGTACTCCTAACTATTACTTCTGTCAAGATACTGTGCCATTCTATTAAATCGGTGAACGACAGACCCAACGTTAAAAATTTTTGTGTTGTGGATCCACGGAGAATTCCCGCCTGCATTTAGCTGATGCTGAAAGCATCTACAGGCAGAGAACTCCGAAAGTGGACCATGGGAGAATCGGACTCCCGTTTTCCCGCTGCGAGCGGGATGCATTACCACTGTGCTAATGGCCCCGAGTTAGTAATATTTTACACTACTAACTCCATCTATTACCGTCCTTTACTGGCTTTAAAGCAGTCTCGGCACAATACATCCGGCCCTTTGGGCTGGAATGGTACAGTGTCAGCTTTGCCACATTTGGAACAAGTAATAGGAAAGTCTTGTCGGGGTCCACGGGACGCTCCACCCCCACCAAAACTCGCATTCTTGTTGGCCTTTCGGCAGTCTGCACAGCGGGAAGGTGGATTGGAAAATCCTTTGTCTTGGTAGAATTGCTGTTCGCCAGCTGTCCACACAAAATCCTTGCCACAGTCTTTACATTTCATTGTTTTGTCTTGCACTAGAATTCACCTCCTTTACGCGATTTCGCTCCTAAAAGGAGGTCTACGATTTGGATATTAGTATTATACCACACGCAACTTCTCAACAATCCACATACGAGCCAATGTCGAGGCGTTGACCCCGGCTTGGTTGGCTACTTCAATTAGCTTGATCTTCAAATTTGCTTGCAACCTGACGGTCAAACTTTCGTCTTTTGGTTTATTGAGTTTAAACACCACTTTTACAGGCTTAAATTCACCCGGAAAATCAGTAAAACTATGAGTATCCCAAAAATTAGCCTCTTCTTCATAGGTTTTGAATTGGGGAATTTTATTTATTTTTTTCATTTTTATTTGAATCCCGAACCGAAACTGGATAATAACTGTCGGTACCTTTTTGCGCCAAAATCAAAGTGAGATACCTACCAGCCTTTGTCTGAGCAACTACTGAGATTCTTCCCATTTTGGCCTCACTTGTACGCAACACGTTTTGACAGGCTTCATATACCTCAGATATTGCTACATTGTGTTTGGAAATATGTTTATAATACCAACACTGCCACAATCTTCCCCGTAGTCTTTTCAATAGCTAGTTGGACATTTGATCTTGGCTTAACCAGACTCCAATCAGCTTTAAGATATCCCCCTGAAGGATTAATCGTTGATACAAAAACCCCCCGAGTATCTTCTACTATTTTCTCAGCACCTTTTTTGGTAACAAAAATATACTTACCTTTATCATAAGATTTTAATACTGCATAATCTACCTCCATGTCCAGTCTAAATTTGGCTAAGTTATAGATACGTTTGAAACTGGCATAACCTGACGCCTTCCAAAATCCCAAACCAAACATCACACCAATAATTAAAATCAAGATTAGCCAGTTTTTTTTATTTTCGTACATAATTACTAAATATAAGAATCATCATTATTATAACAGTACCAACAGTCATTAGAAGGTGGCGACCCCCAATCAAAAAATGATTCATAGGACTGTTGTGGAGTATTGTCTGCTGGAGCTGGCACAGATTCATTACCACTGCTTTGTGCGGGAGCCTCATCACTACGACAACCTCCACAACCACAACCAGAACAGGAAGAAGCAGAAGGTCCTGGATCCGAAGAATCCGAATAATATTGAACTGGCGCTTCAGCTGCTCGAGCTCCCACTTGAGCTGCCGCCGCAGCCAAAGCGTTTTGTTCTTGTTCAGCCTGTCTAGCCAGCTCAATATTCCAATTAACTTCTAGTGTAGTTGCTGTATTGTTTTTATCTGCTACTATTGTGAACAACGTATCAACTTCTTTTTCTTTTTCTTGAAGTCTCAATACCGCTCGTTCTAGTGCAACACTAACCAAAGGATCAATCGTAACACTATTGACTGTTTGTGTTTGTAAAGCAGCTAAATCAGCCGCAGCTTTATCTTTTTCTTGCTGGGCAACGAGTGCTTTCTGTTTAGCATTCTCAGCGTCAATCTGTGCCTGAGATACGGTAGCTGAAGTAGTAGTCCCGGCATTGACACCACCACAGGTTGCTAGGACAGCTGATACGCGATCAACTCCAAATACAAACAGAAAAATTATTATCAAAACTATTTTAATTCTCATGGATTGATATTTATACTATGCGCAATTAAGTTTCCACCGTCAAACCAATAGAGTACATAAATTTTAGTGCCGTCTTTGAGGTCTGTTATTTTCCCCCGACTTAACCTTGTCCCTTTATTTACTACAATTGGTATTTTTTCTTCAGCCACCTCAAACCTAACCCAGAAATCTCCTCTGGCTGTTATTTTTATAATACCAGTAGCCGAACCCAAGAGAGGAGCAATGTAGGTATAAGTATCTTTGCCCACCTCCACAATATCACCTACTTTTATTTTATCCGGCTTATACCCCCAACGCCAGAATGTACCAGTCGGGTCGGCTACCAAAAATTTGGATTTATAACTCAAAAAGTACTTTTCATTACTAGAATCATTTACATAGGTAATGTAGCGGTCTTTATAGGTTTTGACTTTGCCAACTACAAGATCTAATTTTTTATTCTTGTAAAAATCTATAAATATTCTCTGGCCATCTTTAACTCGTCCCGGACTTATCGGACCGAATCCTGTGACATCGTCTCTAGTATAAATATTTCCAATATAGACATCTTTACCGGAGAGAGGCCAATTTTCGTTTCCTCTTTGCAACATTCCTTTTTCCACAATTCCAGAAACAACTGCATCAGGTAGAAATCTTCTGGCTTCTGGTTTTGTCTCACGGATTGCCACAGGAGCAGGTAAGGTTTGCTTGGGAGCAACTCTGAACCAGACTGTCTGGCCGACCACAAAGCTCATTATTCCAATTACTATCACTATTGCCAGTCTCAACAAATTTTTGATCATGGCAGAGCCTCCCTCCACAGGTGATTTTGGCGCAATAGGGCTTTCGGTAGGCTCAACACAATTTCCGGTCTGAAAACAAAGTATTCAGCTGGAAAGGCAGAAACCAAGGTCCGTTGCAAATTCACTTTGTTTACACCCACGACGACTCCATCCACTCGTAATTGCCGAATACTACTACCTGTATTGACATTTTGCTGGGCCATATAGACTCCCATCAGGTCAGCTTCCCGGGTATCAGGATCGACTGCAGTTACTCCGACTACCGGATCAATATTAATGTCGCGGGTGGCAATAGCCGCAAACAGACCTGTGCCGCCGTTAAATTTGATGGGCTGGTAAATATTGATATCAGCTCCAGACAGGATGACGACTCTAGTATTGCCCAAATTACTCAGGTCTGCGTAAATATCCGCATTCCCTTCCGTGCGGACATAATAGACCCCATCTTCATAAGGTGCCCCTGAGGTCAAATTACTAAGAGAAGTAATGCTTCCGGAAATAAGAGTAGGTTTGATATTAGCCAATATCCGGTCTCGGATATAATCCACGTCGTTGCGGTAACTAATCTTGTCTGAAATTACCCCCTGTGAATTAATCGCATCTCCAGCTATCCAACCTGTACTGGATACCGTCCCAGATCCAAAACTTGACGAACCATTACTCATAGGAATTCCGGGTGCGCCACCTTCGCCATCCAAAGAAAACTTAACGCCATATGGCAGCCACGAAGAAATATTCCCATTCAAAGCCATGGCACTGCCGCCCTTGGTCTGAAAATAATTACCTGTCGTCAATGCGGGTGGAGTAGGCAATGGATTGCTAAAGGCATTGTTGTTGTTTATTCCGCCTGTCTCTGCGGGTCCTGAAATTGGCTGAGGATTGTTGCCACAAGTTCCATCGCAGGTGCAACAGTAGCAACCAGTCGATCTACCATCAATTCTCGGATCAAAGCACCCCCACCCCGCCCCAATTCCCATGAAATTTCCCGTAACTGGATCTCGTGGAAACAAAAGATTTCCATCAGGATTCCTTTTCGTTTTGATAAAATTGTTTATAAAAGCCGGATCAGCCAAGGCTTCATCATTACACCTAAGCCAAGTACCATTACAAGTTATTTCTGGTTCACAAGTCTTTCCAGCAGAGACTTTCTGAACAAAAACTCCAATCACCAAGCAAATAACTAAAAATAAACTTGAAACTTTTATAAACTTAGGCATTAATTACAGCATAACAAAATAACTTTTACAAATCAATGATTATTTGCCTTTTGGTTTAGCCAAAACAAAGCCTAAGTATGCCTTCTCGCCACTCTGATAAACAGAATATTTATACCCCACAACCTCAAAACCCAATATCCCAGCTTTATCTGTTATATCTTTGGCATCCCAACCTGATACTCCTGGATCATAGTTAGTCCAACCTCCTTTTTCACCTGGTATGAGAATCCCCACTCCAGCCAAATTTTTTCCAATAAACGGTACATTCCCAAATGTACACTCATTACCAAAACTATAAAGCCAATATTGATTTCCAACTACTTCAACCGTAGTTCCCACGGGACATTGAATTCCATGGGCTTTTGCAAACTCCTCCATAGCAGTACCCTTAAAGGTTTCAAATTGAGGAACGGGGGTTTTGGGGGCTTCGACTACGGCAATTTTGGTGGATTGGGGGGTGGGGGTGGAAGTAGCAGTGGGAACATAAAGCTTGTCGCCGACATAAAACTTCATTACCCCTTCATCAAACCTAGCAATCACTCCAGCCGGCAAAGCTCTCCACTCTTGGCCTAGTGGAATTGGCTTATTGGTAACTACAGAACCAAGACCATTTTTAGAAGTTGGATCATATTTAAACTTCATGATGCTCAAATTTTTGTCTTTATCTAAAAATTGAAACGAGAGATTTCCGTCAGAATCCACAGGAATTAAGGTCTGTAAAACATATTTCTCTGTGGTATTGATTTTCTGGTAAGAGGCAACCCCCTCTAACTCTCCCTTTAATTCAAATTGATTTATTGGTTTAGCTGGGGAGTAAGCATATTTTCGATCATTTTTTTCGAGTATTTGTAAATTTTCTGCAGTAATTCTATTACCAGTCTTATCGCCCCCTAGAGTTAAATTTCCAGTCGTTTTCAATACTTTATATTTATTCAACCATGTTTGCTGTGGATTTTCAGTAGGGGTTAGGGTGAGAGTGGGGGTGGAAGTGGCAGTGAATGTTGGTTCAAGTGTGGCTGTCGCCGTGACAGTAGGAGTGATCGTGCTGGGGTTAAATTGTTGTGGATCTTTACCAATTTCGCCTATAATAACTGTGTCTAATTTGAGTTGATTTGGAGCTACGGAAACACTATGTGATATTAAAAGAATAATCTCAGTATACCCAAGATACCCAATTGCAACAACTATTAACCCCGCAGAAATAAAATAATAAGGATTTTCAAACCGATTAGCATGTGATGCCATATAAAAAATCCCCACTTTTGGCGGGGAAAAAGTGTCCTACCTGGACAATAAAATAAAATTAAGTAACAATGATGTAATCATCGTTACATGCATCATATCACTATAGGTCAAGTGGGACAATACACATTGGGTGAGTAGGACTATAGGCTTACTTGTTCCAAGGTAAAGGCAAATCTAAACCCTCTTGATATGTTTGCTTTCCCCAGTGAGATAAAAATTCGTCTTTTTGGTTAACATTCCAGACTCCTTGAGCACCTTAAAGTAGACAAAAGTTGTTTAGTTTGTTATAAAAATAAGCCAGGTGAATCAATTAGTTCAGTCCAATCCGACTTTCGATAATCGTCCCATCTAGCGAGCAAAAATGACCCAGACTGGATAATTTCTGAACATTCGGGCATATTCGTATTATCAAATTAATAATTCTGAAATGTGTTTGTATTTGGCTTCGAACCTTGATGTCTCTGATAGATATGTGAAAAGATCACAACAAACTTGAAACTCCCCATTTTGGTTTTTTATCCACTCAAATACTTTCGGTGTGAGGATTGGCGATATCAAAGACAGGCCGTACTTTTTCCTTAATAATAACTCTTGGTCAATCTTTGACACTAAGTATAACACCGCTCGTACCTGGTCTAGTTTTTCTAA
Organism: Candidatus Amesbacteria bacterium; assembly: GCA_016219445.1. GTDB lineage: Bacteria > Patescibacteriota > Microgenomatia > CAZETR01 > Amesbacteraceae > JACRNA01. Next base: position 15,588 of record JACRNA010000023.1, on the reverse strand, counting down.
ATTATCATGGAGATATTTATATAGTTTGATCTCCAAATCATTCCCCCAAAAGTCAGTAATAAATCTTCCTAGTTGATGACCATAAATATCACAACCCTTAAAAACGTTTTTTGACTCAAATTTTTCTACTAAATCATATAAGCGAATCTTTTCTTTTAGCTTCACCTTGGAAGAATTAAAGTATTTAACCTCAAAACCGTCACATTTTGAATACGTCTCAATGCCACTATCCAGTTTTATTGGAAATAATTTATTGATAACATCTTTTTCAAATACATCCGAATACCACAATCTTCTAGAAAACATGTGGGTAATCAGGGTTAAAGGCTTAATTTTTCGTTGGTCATATACATGATCAAAATCAATTAAATAGATCTTTCCATCTCCATTAATCATATTTCTTGGAGCCAAATTTCTAACAAATAGGCTGTTTTCCTCAAAATATTTATTTAGTCTTGAAGTCGCTTCTAAAAGTTTATCTTTTAGCTCATGTCTATTGTTTTCTATAATTTCAGACTCAAAATCGAAACCCCTATACTCAGAAATGAAGTAACCACCATTATTAGATTTAATCGCCCCAATCCTTCCTATGACTCCGATAGTAAGTTCGGTCGACAAACAGTTTTTTATTTTGATATAGTTTGTCAGGTATTCCTCAAACCCATGTACTCCAACCACGACATACGACAAGCTTTGATTTATAACGATTAGCCTTGGCGAAGTTCCTTTATCTAGAAACAAACTTCCACTGCTTACGGGAGCCAAAGACTCAAAATAATTATCAAACGAATTAATTTTTTCTGAATCTAAATAACTAGCTAAACTATCATCGTTTGTATACAAGATATTCAAATTGGTTATCTTGAATACATTTTTAGTAAATTTTATTTTAAATCCACAAAGGCTCTTACTTTTGCTCAATGCCAGAAAGTTTGTTAGTAGTTGGTGCGGATGATAATAATTTTCACCCTTGATGTTTAGAGACATAAAAATATCACTGTACCATTTGGCAAAAGTCGGAGAAACCAAAATACTACTTCCAACTGGCGGGGCCATATCCTTCAGAAACTTCAACACTATAACTTTCTGAGTTTAATATCTTTATAATATCGGCCCTGAAGCTTCCACTATAATTCTTGGACTTCGTTATTAAAACGTCCAAAGATCTTTTTAAACTCTTTTTTGAATACGTTGGATTTCCGGTGGTCACACTCATTACATAAAATCTGTCGTTACCGGATTCTAAATTAGTAATATTAGCAATATCGTGTAGCTTGAACTCATCTAGACAAATAGTGCCTTCTTTGTATAGTTCATCGTTTATTTTGTGGGTATAATTATCTATACACAGCCTTATTTTCTTTTTTTGTTCTAGACTTATTTTTCTGTTATCCACAATGTTTTTTACATCGTTTGGATAGAATACGAACGCAAGTCTATAGAATGTCATTTCATGAAACAAAATAAAATGTTCTGATTCGGTAAGATATTTCTGAACAAATATAGCGTCACCCTCTCTCTTTTCAACAGCCTTTCTCAAACCATCAAAGCCCATAGATCTAATCATGGTCCAAAGCTTCAGAGACTCAAAGCCCCTAGAACCATAAAATGGACTTGTATAACCCAAATCCCAAGCTTCTCCACTTCGAACCTGGCTCTCATATCTTGTAAACGGAACGAGTGAATCTCTCTTTTTAAACAAGACATAACTTAAAGGATATGTCACAAACATTCCCTTATGGGGATCAATGGAAATTGAATCCGCCGTCTCTATTCTTTTAAGATGTTTATTTTTAAGTTTATCTGAAAATATTAAACTACCGCCGTGACAGGCATCGACATGAAGCCAAACTCCAAACTCTTTACAAATATTTGAAATTGCCTCTATATCGTCAATTCCACAGGTTCTGCTATTTCCGGCGACTGCCACCACCATAAATACATCATCGCTGCCCCTGTGTTTGTTTAGCTCGTTTCTCAAACTATTTAAATCAGTAGTAAATGCTGTAGTCGATTCGGTCGAAATTATGTTGTTATTTCCCAAACCCAAATGATGCATTGCCGATGAATATGAGTAATGGCTGATTTTTCCGGCCAAGATTATTTTTGGGCTAACCCCAAGATTATTTAGACCATTCTCTTTTATTTGTGGATATTTATGATTAAGCGCAGCCAGGATGGATATATGATTTGACATATGCCCTCCAGTAGTACACATTCCTCCCACCTCTGCAAGGGAATTTACATCCTTAATATTTTTAAAATCATATCCGATTAATTGCCTCAACCACTCTATAAGTTGAATTTCAATAAATGTTGCGTATGGAGCACTTCTACTAAAAGCGATCATATTTTGATTCAAGAATTTCGTATATATTTCGGCCATCATTCCTGCTAGGGAATTACTTGAATCAGGGAAGGCTAAATAGTTTACATCTGATTGGGAGATTGAATACTTTCCGATGTCTCTCAGTATGTCCAATATTTTGTCCTCTTTTATTCCTCGTTTTGGATTCAAAGAAGACAACTTATTTTTCAACCAATCGGGTGATTTGTATATTAACACCTTACCGTTACGCGTTTTACCATTCCAGAAATCAAAACATATGTCAATAAGTCTTTTGAATAATAGCCTCTGCTCTTGATTATCATGAATAAAATATTTATATAGGGTTATCATATGTAGGACCTTTTGTAATATCTAAAGTCTTAGATAATTTTGTAATTATACTATCCCAGAATTTCTTCTGGTCAGAAACCATTTCTCCATTTCCATCAATATTATCCACGGGCTCCACCCACACGCCGAATGATTCACTGGCGTTTCCTCGTGAAAGTATTCTGGGCGCTAAATTAACAAATGTATTACCACCTCTTTCATATATAATCCATGTCATCGCTGGACCGGGAACAAATCTGTGATGTTTCTTTTCAACCACAGAATGATCCCTAATAATACTAATTATTTTAGATATATAGTCAGCACTTTTTTTATCCATATGATGTTCTTTCAAAAACCAATCAACGACATCAGTTCTATCGGTTGTTTGTCTCAGTTTGTTTTCTAAAGACCTATAAATACCGAATATCCACGATTGGGTGTCGGCTACAAACGCACACAATTCCGTTTTGTCCAGATTTTCACTTATTCCTCCAGTTAATTCAAAATTAACACCTAGTGGATATTTATCATCAAATAGATGCAGTTTTACAAATCCTGGGATTCTTTCCAATGTGTCACAGGCTTCCTTATAGATAAGCCCACCAGCAATAATCCCAAGAGGATCAATAAAACTGTACCTATCTTCCGCTTTTAGTTTTGATGGCGGAATTGTATGATTGTATTTACCGTTTTCTATATATAAATGAGCATGAACTTCGTTTATCGTCTGCACTTTGAGTTCAGTTCCGTCAGCTGCGTATTTATCGGGAATGTTCACGCATTCCGGCTGCTGATTTATGGCCACAACAGGAAATCCATTACCGCATTCCCGGTGCATTTCGGCCACGAGCGATCCACATAAATGAAGAAATCTACCCAATCTTGGAGCTTCCAATTCTGTTAGTTGAGATACATTACTTCCCAATGGAATAATCATTACATCCGCCGAGCCTGTCACATATTGTGTCCATTTTCTTACAACGCCAAATCGTCCCCAGAGATTATCACTGATAATAGCCAGGCTATCAGCTTCATATCCACTATTGCTTTTGCCTAGGGCGGAGACCCTATTCCTTGGTACCTCTCTGTACAAAATATCAGGAAATTGCTCCCCTGACATAATCACTTGGCTTTAGGTAGGGAATTAAAGAATGTTTCCATATTTTTATGCCATTCTCTATATTCTTGCTGAAGATCGCTTAAATTCGGAGAACCAAACTTCATTTTAAACCTATCCATAATTATTCCCTTTGATGGGTCAAATCTTTCAAGTCTAGCCTTTGCTTCTTCAAATGTATTAAAAGACGGCCATTTTGTATGAAATTTATCAGCATAACAGACAATTTCCTCTTCTAAAGTTACAGGTATAAAATCTCGTGGTTCAAATGGCATGTTTTCTCTTTTTATATCTTCTTTGGTAATTCCGGTTCCTGTATGTGTCAGGGCAAATCGGGCAACTTGTTCATCATACCCTTCTTCTTTTAGTAACTTGTACCCTTCGTGTCCATGACAAAGATATTTTGATAATGAAGCATCTGGATTAAATTCATCGTCAAAACATAGATATACTCCAATATCATGGAACATTGACCCAGATTCCACAAGATCCATATTTACCACAATTTTATTTTGCGATAAGTTATCTGCAATTTTTAGCGCAATCTGTCTTACTATGTCTGAATGAGTAAAGATTAAATCCAAAAATTTATCTGGATACAAGCCCTTTGTGTGTTTTTTATGCAAATTTTTAAATTTATCATTCATTCTTAGTTGATCTCGTTGGATCCCAATTACCATCTTTTGATATTAGCTGTTTGTTCATTATTAGAGCATTTTCAATAATAACTGAATCAATTATATCATTCATCTGAGTCCATCTTTCTCTTGGTATCTTAAACATATCCATTTTTTCAAAAATTTCCGATTCTATCTTGTCTTTAGACTTTTGCTCAACATTGATTCTGCGTTGGTTATAAATATTTTCTAATTCTGGAAATTGATCTAGTATCTGTGGAAGTCCACATTCAAATCTGGATTCCTGCTTAATATAGTCTAACCAATTTAGCGCAGGTGAAAAATTAACCACGGCATCCGTCAGGATTTTTACAGACTTCCATCCATGTCTCTTGGCTAGATCAAGAGCTAACCACGTATCCTCTGAATGTAAATATTTTGGAAATTTATCAAAACTTGAACGTTTATATCCCATTAACCGACCAACCGGTAATACCCTACCTCTAACCTCTCGATATATCTGATGCACAACCTGAAATTGGTACAACAAGCTTTGTTTATCACTACATCTAAAATCTGGTCTATCTAAACCACCAACCAATAAAAGCTGCTCACAAATCTTTAGTTTGTTGAAGATCATTATTAATGATTCTTTCTTAATTTTACAATCAGCGTCTATGTTAATAATGATCTCGGACTTAGACATAGACAATCCTAGGTTCAGGGCTTTTGTTTTTCCTCTTTCGTTTGTTTCAAATATAACCCATGATAGGTTGGAGTTTTTTTTTTTTTTTTTAAAGTTGTTGACAACTTGGGTGGTATTGTCTGTTGACCCATTAATAAGAACAATTATCTCTGTATTTATCTTATTCAGATTGGCAGCGTTGATGCTGTTTAATAATTTTAAGATTGATTTTTCCTCATTGTATGCTGGAACTAAAATAGTTAAATCAATATTGTGCATATTTTTTGATCATATTTTCTACTCTATTAATAGGAATTGAATATGACCACTCTTCAGAACCCCACTTTGACAAATCAATCCCGTCTCTTTGAATAGACATATTATTATTTTTCAAATATTCAGATAATTTTGTAACAATCGGATATACATTATCTTTACCGGTACTCCATTTACTATAATCATGTCGTGAATATAGTATAAATACTTTAGGCCTCCCCATATTGTTTACACTCATTGCTGCTAAATGTGTAAAACCAGTATCGTTTCCTAGAACAATCTGGCTTTTACTAAATAATTCAGCCGTTTCTTCAAACTTTTTGTCCTCAACAAGTATTAACCAGTCTTTATATTTCTCTAAAAGTCTTCTTACTAAAATCCATTCTGAGGGTGATTCTTCCTTTGAATTAGCTAGTAAATAAACTATATCTACGAGCTTTGAATCAAAAAGTCTTTTGGCTAATTTTATGAATCTGGTTGTGCCGAATTTCTTTTCTGGCCGGCTCGCCTGACTTACTATGCACATAATCTTACCACTATTCGTCTTTTGACTGTCAAAAACAAAATTTGGCAAAGAGTTATTTGGATCTGAAATCAATCTTTTGCCCACCTCGCGTTCAAAGGTTAAAAAATATCGTGCTGGGCGGGAAGAATATTCTTTAATTATTATGCTTGAATCTTTTTCAACAAATTTTGGATAAACATATTCTTCCGAATTAAATATTGGTGGCACATTGGCCATTTTAAATGGATCATCGTCCGTAATTAAAACTGCCTTTTGATTATTTTTTATCATAGATTTAAATCTGTCTAAAGCTTTGAAAACCATATCTGCATCTTTCAAAAAACCGATATGTCTTATTAATTCCTGATACTGATCATCAACTATCCATTTGGGCTGAGTATCTCTCGTTAATTGTAAATATTCAAAACAAGCTTGGGCAACAGAAAGAAAAAGTAAAGAATCTCCTACTGGTTTCCAATACAAAGTCAAAAATATATATTCACAATTCAGTAATCCCTCAATCAATTTTTTATTTGTTATATAGCCATCAATTTTATCACCAGGTTTCATTTTGTACCGAGGATAAAATAACGGAACTGATGCCGTAGCTGTTTTGATGTAAGAACTATTATCTAACATATCTTTAAGACTAAAAAAGAGCTCTAATAAAGAAATTATCTAAGTTATCTCTGAGATTTTTGACCCTTTTTTCTAATGTTGGATAGGATGAAAACGTTGCAATGCTTGGAAATTTTCTGCCTCGAATATAGTCATCACAATCTAGACTTGAACATACATATGTGCCCATGGTTATACTTCTATTTAAAGCATGCCTGACTACAAACTGAGCTATTCTATCCCCGGCATTTGTGGTAGCACACCAAGAACATTGTTTTGCGGACGACCCAGTAGTTTCCATTTTTTCTAAAACTAACCCATGTAATTCATCTAATGGGTTATATACCACAAACCATTTACTTCCATCGGGATGGAGCCAAGATAAGTAGGTTATTTTCTCCCACTCAATTTCAGTTATGTTTCTTGGGAGTTTGAGGACTTTTCTATCTCTTTTTGAGAATGCTGCGGTTATTTCATCTCCAGCCAACGGCTTCATTCCCTCTGCAACGACGTTGCCTTTATCGCCAAGCTCCCCTCTAAACATAATCGTCCCACACGGCGAGCCCAAGTTGATTATTGTTGTAGAGAAGTATCGTATCAAAGGGCTTTTGAAGGGGTACCAGTCATTGCGATAAATCCAGTGACGACAATACCAACATCATAACTTTTTGTTTCTTGTAACATAACCATTGGCAGGTCATAAAAATTCCCCACTTTTGGTCATGCGTCATATCACTATAGGTCAAGTGGGACAATACACATTGGGTGAGTAGGACTATAGGATGAGTTAACCCCAGCGATTTTTAAGATATTCTGCCGGATCAAAATTTGGTTGTCGTAAAGACAACCCTTTGTGATAGACCAAATAACTGCTTTTTCCTTTTTCTAGCAGCCCTTTAAATTTTTCCTCGTCTACAAACTTCTCGTTCACTTTTGAATAAGTCCTGGCCCACATGCATTTCATAAATATTGGTAAAAAATGCTAAGTTAGGGGGTAACACTTTAGCTAATTCACTAACATGATCTTTACCATATGCACTGTATTCCATAACAATAAATGGAGTATTCGTATCAACTCTATTAATATAATGACACTGAACGAGTAAAGGAGTCAGCCTCTTAGACCAAAAACGAGTTACTCCTACCCCAGATTCTCGAATCAAATGTTCCAGAAATGCCACGGTAGTGGTTTTTCCTACAGAACCAGTGACACCAATAACATAGGGGTTGCTTCTTGTTCTTGCAAATTCATACAGTCTTTCAGACAATCCAATCAATGAGGAAACAATGAAATGTTCATGATTATCAACATTCACTCCAGGTTCAACTGCCAAATGCCACCCTTTATCTCTAGCCACATTTTGAGCCATTGGCCGTCTATCAAAGGCATTGTGCCATCCGTCGGTTCCATCTGAGTGAGTAGTAAAATATAAAGATTTCTTGAGTTTCTCGGGACGCTGAGTAATTCCGACGATATCGATCCAATCATAGAGGTGATCTCCACTAACATGGTTCTCTATTATCAATTCGTCCGCAAGACCAACTATTTCCTTATTCGCAAAACTCATTAATGGCTTTTATTATCTCGCCTGGATGAGTCTGACCAATTCTATGGCCACCGTCTGAGACAAGATGGCAATTAATCTTATGATCTCTTATCGTGTCTTTAACTAAGTTCCATGGCGTAGCTTCGTCATTTTTACCATATATTAGTAACAGTTTATTTACATCCACTTTACTCAACAAGGGACGAAGATCCGCTCTAGCGATTGAATTGTAAGTTGAGCGCAAAAAAGGAGAACCTCGTCGATAGTATTCACTTACAAAATATTGATAAACGTGTCTAAAGTAATCTGCAAAATAGCTTGGAATAAATGGCTTCAGGCGTTTTGCCAATTCTGACCGATTTGATTCACTCCTAAATATGGCTGGGGAAATCAAGATGGTTGGAGTAGAATCGTGGTATTTTGCCTTATAACTAAGAAGAATTGCTCCCCCGAAAGAATAACCAATCATCAATTTTGCATCTTTGTGTTTTTTTTCTTTCCATTCAAAAAAGTCTTGGACAAAATCTTCCACGGAAAATTTATCTTTGTTAGGCTCCTTAATCCCACAAAATCCAGGTAGATTATAGCAACAAATATTATATTTCTCCCTTAATCTCTTTATCAACTCAGGCCTGTGTGACCAAGCCATTCCTGTTGATATAGGTTCTTTGATTTGATTATTATAAAATCTTGGATCCCAACCATGTACCAAAATTGCTTCTTGTTTCATAACATTAAAGTATTTTTTTCAGAGTAGATCCATTATAAACTATAGGTCAAGTGGGGCAATACATATTGGGTGAGTAGGACTATAGGTCTGATTTTTGAAGGAAAATTTCCAATTGAATTAAGGCTTGCAGAGATATGGAGATGGCGAGATCAGTAAAAAGAGTCGAATCTTTTCTTTCCAGTTTTTCAATTAATTCTAAATTTCTTACAAGACCCAGATTACCTAAGATAGATTTCTTTAAGACGGTAATGACCAAATCTTTTTTTTCTATTAAAAATCTATGCCGTAGTTTATCTGGTCCCCCTTTGGGCACAAACTGTTCTTTGACAAATACATCTTGCATTAGAGAACATAATTTTAGCTTAGCATTCTTTTTGCTTTGCAAACTTTTTGGCATTCTCCTGAAAACATTTATTAATCTGGGATCATCTAGGGGGGTAAGCGGCCATACACCGGATTCCCAAAATAAAGGAAAATACATTTGGCCCAAAACTGACACTGAATAGGCTGATGGAGAAGGATAATTTCTTTTTGGTAAAAATCTCTTTTTGTCCATGAGAATTTCTATACCTTTTGTGGTCAATACTGAACTTAGCCAGGTTTTCGAATAATCTGACAGATCAAAGTATGTCTGTTGAACTCCAAATCTTAAAGTATTTTCTAAGGCAAAAGAATAAAATAGTTCATCGCCTCCATGCCCAGTAAATAGAGCGACTTCTTTTTTTCCTGAATCGGAAATATAATTAAGTGCATGCGATACTTTTTCTAATGCATAATCGGTGACATAAAAGTCATGTTTTGCATTATTTATCTTATCAAGATTTGTAAATGGATATTGTTCTGTTATATCAATGAACTTGGTCTTTAAACCATGCATCTTTGAAAATTTATTAATAATTTCTGGATCAGAATCTTCATAAATAAGTGGTGAAAACATTGAGTGACAGGAAAAATGCCGGTGAGTTAATTTTTGCAGCCAATAAGTCACTAGACTACTGTCAAAGCCAGATGACAGATCTGTGGAAAATTCGACACCTTCAATTGTTTTCAAGTAATTATTCATAACTACTTTTATTGTACGTACAAATTCATCAATAAAATCTTTTTCGTCTAAAAATAACGACGATCTTCCATTCTCCAATATTTCTTCAATCACAAGTAATGGTTCCGTGGTAACAGCAAAATTATTATCAATAGTCAATAATGTCGCAAGCGGTAACTGTCTAATCTGTTTGTAGAGTGTCTCTTCTCTCGGATATACTGCTTGGCTCCAAGTTAAAAGTTCCACAGCTTCTCCAATATCTAAAGTTCTATTTTTAAGATTTTCGTCCACCAAATGAAAGCTCGTGGATATAATTATTTGATTATTCTCAATAGAATAAAAACAAGGGAACTTTCCTGAATGACTAGTCAGAATATTAAGCTTGTGACTAGTGCAATCAATAAAGATAATAATAAAATCGGCAATTTTATTTGCCAATTCCTTCCAACGCCCATTTATACACATCTCAAATATCTGATCATTTAATATCTCTTCCTCAAAAGACAAAAAATATCCAGCACAAATGAATTTATCGTCATATACGAAAAAGGGTCTGGGGAATTGTCTGTTTGGAATCTTAATATGAGGGATTATTTGAGAAGTCGATTTGGCTGTAATTAATAAATCTTTAGAAAGATTCAAGAATAAATAATTGTTGAGCTCTTGAGTCATAATTTAATCAATCAGCACGATATTTTCTCGCATCATCTCCTTGACAAAACTTTCGACTTGATTTCTAATTTTCCATATTGGTTTCCCAACCTTGCGACTATATTTATCTACTAAATCATCAAGAGAAATTCCAGGATTATTTTCAACAATTTCTAAAATGAAATACCCAAAACTATTAACTTTATGGTTTGTATTTGAATTGACATTATAAACAATGGTGTTGTAATCATTTACCTTGTCAATTAACGGACAAAACAAAACACTTGCGTGACTTTTACTCGTATTTAGTCGCATAAGTTACTCTGTCTAATCTACTCTAAAAAGAAATAAATCTCCCAATACACGTCTCTTTATATTACCCGTTTCGTAGGGTTTTAGCTTTTCTGCTTTTGGACTTGATTCCCTAACTATTATATCAATAATAACTTCTTTGGCTTTACTTATCATGTAATTCACCTTCTTTCGACAATTCCAAAAGTAACCTATATTCAGGTTTGTTAAGCATTTTGTGCCATTTTAATTCTTTGAGTCTAGTGGGGCAATACATATTGGGTGAGTATGACTATAGGTCTTAAATTTGTGGAAATGTGATAAAATTACACAAAATGAAAAAGCTTACAAATTTAACTGTATTACCCCAAAAAACACAAAAACTCTTGGATAATTATCTGTATCTTAAAATTGGAAACTGTCTTATCAATTGTCCCTATTGGATGAATGATTTACCAAAAAATATTAAGGGGCCATATTCTGGAAAAGGCACTCCCAAACAAATAATTCATGCTATCAAACTTTGCGCAAAAAAACATGGACTTGATGTAATCAACTCAACAAAAACAGCTCTCTCTGTATTTATGAAAAATAATAGAATCGGCATTGATTGTTCTGGATTGGCTTATCATCTGTCAGATAGGTTAAACATAGAAAAGTATGGATTTAGTCTGGCCAAAAAATTCTTTCCCGATTCAAAATTACCCTCCTGGAGAAATGCTTGGAGATGTAATGCAGAATTCTTAACAAATATCAAAAATGCACGTCCTATAAAAGTTGCTCACGCTAAACCCGGAGATTTAATTAGATTAAATAGAGGAAAACACATATTTTTCATTACTGTAGTAAGCCGATCAATATTAACTTATGTCCATTCTAGTTCTCTAACCTCTCAATTAGACGGGGTACATTTGGGAAAAATAAAAATTATTGATCCAAATCTCGGTCTGGATCACCAATGTTGGCTAGAAAAAACTAAGGAATACAAAAAATACGGCCATATATACTTTGATTCTAGTCAAGGAGATGGGATATATAGATTCAGGTGGCAAATATGAACAGTAAGGAAATGAACACGCAAATATCACAACGGTTTGACTTTATTGTTAATGCTTATTTACATCTTTCCATAGCAAATCATGATGTCCGATGTCCATATTTTATGAATCACGATGATTTATATATTGGAACTCCTTATTATATGGCTGTGCAAAAGGGTGGAAAACGAATGCCTTGGGAGATTGTTGATTTTGTCTATCAAAAAGCTTCTGAAGTTGGATTAGATTTATCATGTTCCACACAACAGCGTATTAGAGATTTTATCTTTGAAATCGGTGGGGGGATAGATTGCTCCGGTTTTGTCTACAATATCACCCAATACGCAATCGAAACTATAACAGCATTAAATTTTGAGACTTCTTTGCCTAAACCATCTAATAAAGAATTAACTGGGGTAACGAAACTTAATGGAAGAGATATTATTAATCAATCAAATGCTAGATCCATTGATAAAATCAATGATTCAAGGCCTGGGGATATTATAAGTATCGCCGGAGGACATCATTTAATTTCAATTCTTGATATTGACACTCATCGTAATATTATTACATGCGCGCACTCAACTAATGTTATCAAAGCCTGGGGGCCAAATAAATTTAAAATAGAGGTAACAAACTTTGACCAAAATATCTTTGAACAAAAATGGCACGAAGTGGACTGGGTAGGTGAAAATTACTTGAGAAGCATTGCTCCGAGACTAACTGCTGTTGATGGAATTAAAAGGTTAAATATTTTTAGTCAAATCTACGGCATTAATTACTAATTCATTCACTTTCGACATTTACTGAAATCGCTGAGTGTTTTTTATCGTGTAATTCACACAATATAGCCTCGGCGGGTGGATCATCGTTCAACAAAACTTTTGTTTTGAATATTCTCTCAGAAACAAGACATTTGTAAGTTACGATCAGTGACTCAACTTTTTCTAATGTTTTAACAAATCTTTCCATAATGAATCAATATTTAAGTGTAACATATCACTATAGGTCAAGAGGGACAATACATATTGGGTGAGTAAGACTATAGGATGAAATCACCCGTCATTTGCTGACGCGGCATATATGGTCATACGATGGTCATTTATTGTGAAATTAAAGGGATACCGTATGTTTTGATCTCGTGAGCCAATAGATTGTATTTTTCGGCAAAGTCTGTAGAACTCATAGGATGTGGTTCAATGCGACCGTCTATCTCATCCCCTATTTTGTCTAACATTACCATTTCATCGATTAAATCGTTCCCCAATAAATCAGAAACTATCAAGACATCAATATCACTCGACTCATCAGCTTGATTGGTAGCGTATGATCCAAATAAGTAAGCCTTTTGAACTGGTATACCTCTGTGATTAACCAATCTTACAAATTGTTGGGCTTTTTTTATAATTAAATCTTGTTTCATAACATCTTTCGAAAATAAATCGCCAAATCTTTAACTTTTTGGATCCAAATTTTTGTAAATTCTGGAGTAGCTTTTTTATACAATCCTCTTTTTATTTCATCATAACGCGCAGAAACATTAAATTTACTTATTTCTCTTAAATCTTCAATTTGTGCCTGATTTATTTGAATCTCTAACTTTGCCACTAACAATACTAAATCGTGAGTAAATAAAGGGTGATCGTCTTTTAAATGATAAGTTAAGGCTTTCAATAGCTTTTCTAAGTACAACTGGGCGAAAAATAAAGCGTGGTGATTCTTTTTGAGCAACATCAACTTTTGTGCGGTATCCCAAGCATCGTCTGCACCTTCGAGCCAAATTTTAACTGCGTCAACTTGAGTCATGATTTTATTTTAACACTTAATTTCAAATTATTTCTATAGGTCAAGTGGGGGCAATACACATTGGGTGAGTAAAGCTATAGGATGAAATCACCCGTCATTTGCTGACGCGGCATATATGGTCATACGATGGTCATTCATTGTGAAATTAAAGGTATACCGTATGTTTTGATCTCGTGAGCCAATAGATTGTATTTTTCGGCAAAGTCTGCAGGATTAAAAGCGACTGGTGAGATCCGTGAATCAACTTTGAACGTGTCTCTCCGTAAAAGGGATTCCTCATCAAAATAATCTTTTCCAAATGCTGGTGAAACCACGCATACATCTATATCACTCCCCTCATGCCAAGTCCCTTTGGCGTATGAACCAAAAAGATAAGCATTTTGAACTGGATATTTCATATTTACCAATTCTAGATATTTTTTTAGAATAATCTTTACATCTGACTGGCTCATAATTCAAAAAAGGAAAGTAATAACTTTCGGATTTTAATTGCTTTACGAAACCAAATATCAGTATATTCTTTTGTCGCTTTTTTGTAGAAATTTTTTTTATAATCATCGTAGCGAGCCGACAAATTGTACGAAGTCATTTCTTTGAGATCAGCCAAGTTCTCCTCAGAAAACTCCTGACCTGTCCTTTTGGCCAATTCTACCAGATCATGAATTGCCAATGGATGATCATTTTTGAGATGATAATGTAAAGCCTTTAATAACTTTTCAAGAGATAAATGAACGAAAAACAAAGCATAATCGTATCGTTTACCGCTTTCATATAATTCCATTGAAAATTCCCAATCCTTATCTGAGCTCTCTTTCCAAAATTTTACTACTTCATTTTGAGTCATAGATCTATTTTAACACCTTAATAAAATAGATGTCATTCGCTTCGCGGCATATATGGGCATACAGTGGTCATATAATCGTATATTTATCCCCTTATCTTCAAAATCAGTGATCTTGCCAAGGATAAAATTCGTCATAAATATTTATGGGCTAATCTTAAAGATTCGTTGGCAAAATAAGTTCTAACTTTCTCCCACGGTAAATCTATAAGCATTTTTGGCGCTTTATCAGAAGGCTCTGCCTCGGCATCGGAAAAATAATCCAAAGACCGGATAAGGTGATAAGCTTTTTCATCTAAATCTCCATATTTATCATCATAAAACATGAGAATTTCATTCATTCCAAATTCTTGTGCCAACATATACAGGTCAACAAAATCTCTCTTTGTTCCCCTGTCTGAGACTGCATGAATTTTCATCGCTGCAATATCTTTCTTACTAGCCAAGCACAAATTTTCGAACATCAGAATATCACCAATCAATGGATATTTATAATAAAATAAACTGAATTTAGTTTCCCCCACTTTTCCCCAGACTGTCCTCCAGGCTGTACCTTCTTGAATAAACTGGGGAAATTCACCCAGAGATGATGCGAGAATTTTTTCATCAAATGCCTCTGGCGTAAAAAAATCTAAATCAATAGAAATTCTATGTCCAAGTTGAAGTGTCAAGGCTGTGCCTCCTGCCAAATAGGCATTTTGAATTATGGGAATCTTGCTCACTAGCTGGATAGCCCGTAAGGTATCGGGGAGTATGGCTTTTGTAAACATACCACTTGAGATTTATCTAACTGTAAAACGTCTGACCAAAAATTTGCCGTTTGAGATGATAAATCCCTAGTTTTTCGAAGTACTGTCATAATTTCAGTATCGGTACAAACTGTACGCAACCATTTAACCGAATTGGTATTCCCCCGGTCCAAAATCCGCTTAATTAAAAATAACCGATCATTTTTGAGACTTAGTCCCTCAAAATCCACATCCCAGAAATATTTTTTCAGCTCAAGTGGCAACTTTCCTGACATACATATATTTTAACATAAATAGGGGGTATAATTAGCTTATGTGTTAGATAACGATACGTTAGTATGATATACTAACGATCATGCAAATCAAATTACACAAGAACGCCAAGACAACTTACGCAATACGGAAAGAGATTAG
>JACRNA010000033.1 GCA_016219445.1 Candidatus Amesbacteria bacterium | reverse complement strand
TTGGCCGCCAATGGTGTGGACAACATGATTGCTCTAGACCAAGAGATGGGTATTACTACTTGGACTGATTCTTCCCGCTTTGGTTTGTCTTTGACTTTGGGAGGTGGTGAAGTTACCATGCTCGACATGGCCACGGCTTACGGCGTCTTTGCAAATTCGGGATCCAGAATCAATCTCCATCCGATTCTGGTTATCTGTGACAGTAATGGCAAAATCCTTGAGAAATTAAGCGAATATCCAGCTACCAAAGTCATGGATTCAAAAATCGCTTATTTGATTTCCGATATTTTGTCAGATAACAACGCTCGTGCTCCAGCCTTTGGCTATCGATCTGATTTGTTTATTTCGGGACATCAAATAGCTGTCAAAACTGGAACTACCAATAATTTAAGAGACAACTGGACCATTGGCTACTCACCAGATCGGCTTGTCGCTGTCTGGGTGGGTAATAATGACAATTCCTCGATGAGTTATGTGGCTTCTGGTGTCACTGGCGCTTCACCAATTTGGCGCAAAATCATGGACGAGTTACTTAAGGGAAAATCGCCCACAGTATTCAATCCCCCAGAGGGCTTGATCAAAGTCGCGATTTGTACGATAACCGGTGAATTGGCTTGCGACGGCTGTCCATCCAGAACCGAATTCTTTGTCCCAGGCACCCAACCAGCTCGTGCCTGTAGTCCAGATGCAATCAAGAAATATTTGGAGGACAAAACCAAGAAAGAGCAGGAAGAACGAGACAAAATTCTCTCTGGCTCAAAGACACCTTAATTTAGATAAATCATCTTTTTGATCAAATTCTCAAGTTCAACCTTCAATTTGGCTTTTGCCCAATCTTTTTGTGATGGGGTTAATACCTCCCCTAATCCGGCCAAGATATTTTTATTGTCAATCCTGGATACAAAATTCAATAGTGATTTATAAAACTCCTTTGGTGATTTATTCGTCCGGTGTCTAATAATGTCATGGTTAATATCAGAAGACTCTGTCCTCCCCAAAAAATAATGAATGTCAAACAGATCCCTGTTGGCAATACTGGTTCTTTCCATTACCGCTACCAATTTGTGAGCCATCATGTCTTTTATATTCAAAGTCCTAATGGAGACTCCCAAAAATGGTGATAGATCGTAATGATTGTAAGGATTATCGCGAACACTAATCTCCACCTTGATATGTGCCGATCCGGCTCCATAGCCGACCAACCAAAAAAGAGTTCTCAGTTTTGAGCTACTGTCCTTGATATCATATTTAGCTGATAGCAATTTTGTCATCCGTCCGACGACCAAATCAGATTTGGTCAAGAGATCAAAATCCAAATCTACCGAAAAACGGGGTAAATTATGAAAAAGCATGGCAGCAGTGCCACCCTTGAAGCCCAGCACCCCGCCCAACTCACTGTCTTTGTAAATATCTAGCAATATATTAACCAACTGGGTTTTATGCTTTGTAATATCCAGGACTTTCATCTTGAATTTTTGGCGATAAACATGTCAATAACTTTATTTTTTCCATATACATACGCATTCAATTTTTTCATAAGACCCCAATTTATTGACCGCAAATTATCAAAATATTCATCACCATCCAAATATATTTTGTCGCAAATCGCCCTCTCTGGGCTAGCCCAGGCCACACCACTCTCAATTTCAATACCCATATGATTTAAGAGAATAGTGTCTTTAATCTTTCGGTATACATATTTTTGTCCATCTAGATCCACTATTGTTGAGCGACGCGAGGCTAGAAAAATACTACTATATGGCTGAAAAATAAAACCTTTTTTTACTAAGACAGTATAGAAGCTAATATACGATGGACTTTTGTACTTATTGCCTAATTCTAATTTGGAATAGCGGTTATCAAGCGCATAAATCCCTCTAGTAATTCTGATTAAATCTCCATGACCAACCGCATATTTCAAAGCAGAATTCATTTTTTTTCCACTATAACCATCAACCAATTGCGATAATTCCGGGACGGTAAAAACCGTCTGCCCAGAATTCTTGTTTATTGCCATTTTTTTTACAAAGCTCATGTCGCCTGTAAGTGTAATATATTTACACTTCCAAGTCAAGCACTAATGTGTCATCTATCCCCCGGTGGTAGCTCCTGATTAGATATATAATATGTTAGATAACGATACGTTAGTATGATATACTAACGATCATGCAAATCAAATTACACAAGAACGCCAAGACAACTTACGCAATACGGAAAGAGATTAGAATCTCTTTCCAAAGTATAGCTGTCCTTGCCAGAAAATACAAT
>JACRNA010000031.1 GCA_016219445.1 Candidatus Amesbacteria bacterium | reverse complement strand
AAGCAAGACGGTAAACAATTGGTTAAAGACGATAAAGGAGAATATAAAAAAAATACAGATGGTTATATAACCGAAGATATTCCAGGATACGTAAAAGTTAAAACTACTGCGGAAATTGCAGCTGAGACTGCCGGTCAGAGAGCGGCTGAGGTAACTATTCAGCAGAAAATGGCTGTAGGAGAATACGAAGCCAAAGTCGCTGATGCCATGCGCGAAAATAATCTCGATGTACGAAACCAAATGCTGGCCGAGTATGCCCTACTCTACCAGACAGTGCTGGCAGCTCAAGCCAGTCTTGCAAATCTAAACGCTGATTTGGTAGCCAAAACTCGGGAGAGATTAATAAAAGAAGGCAAGAATGCGATTGGAGTAGTCCCAGGAACAGTCTTGGTGGATCAGGATGCGGGATATAGAGAGGCATTTTGTGGATATTGTGGAGGGTTTACAATTTCCTACAATGGAAGTAAAACATGTGAACAGGCAGCACAGGACAAAATAAACAAAAAAGATTGTACTGTCGATGGCAAAAAGGTCGAAAATATTGATCAAGCAATAGACAAAAAGGCCATTTGTAAAAATCCTGATGGTACCTTGTGTGGGTTTAGTTGCTATCACGATGATGACGAAGCAGGCTGTCATAACTTATCTTCAAATGTTGCTGTAGTTGGAACAAAACCAGGGTTATCTGGTGAAACCGTTGGTTCTGTCTATATAAATGGAAAGTGGGCTGACTTAGAAAACGCTAGTAATAATGAAAAAACAAGTATTATAAATTTATTGAGAGGGAATCATGATCCTCGCTATCCTTTTGTAAGAAATTATTTGGAGAATATTATTAATCCGCCACCGGCTATAGTTCCATTCGTTAATATAGCCCTAGGCGTAAATAATCTTTTTGCTAGTGATGACCAAAATACAAGTAACGGTGGCAGTGCAAAACTAAATTTGATATCATTGACATCAGAAGAACACCGTCAAATAAACATTCTGAAGCAACAGAAGGGTCTAGAAGGGTTGACAGAGGCTGAATATCGGGAAATTATTAAATACGCGTATGCTTATAAAAAACATGACCAGAAACAAAAAGATATTGTGTCAGAATATGCCCATGCCAATGCCTCAGCTCTAGCAGAATGTGCAGTAAATGATTTGAACAATTGTGAACGGGCAATGGCAAAAGCAAACAAAATCATCGAAGGTAAACTTGACGATGATTACAAACCCTATTTGGCACCAAGCACGGCAGACGCATTGGTCTCACTTTGGAAGGTAACAGAGCAATCTGATAATGATAAAGCAAAGCGCAAACAAATTTATGATTTAGCGGGTATCAAAGAAGAAACTCAGATAAATCAATTTGAAAATAAATATTGTACAACTTCGTGTACAGCCGAAGAAATAATGGCCAAATGTGGGGGCGGATGCTCGACATTTACCGAAGCTCTCGATGTGGTCAGCAAATACTCTGGCGTACAAAATCCGAAAGATTTGATCGATACCAGAATCAAAATTCAAAATCAAAAAGCTGAAATCGCGATATTAAATGCTTACATAACTCAAGCTAATTCACCCGCTCCAAATTTTGAACCCAAAGGACAACTACTGGAAGAAATAGAAAAAGCCAACTTGGATCCGGTCATTACTGATGTGGCCAAATCTGACATTAAAAAATTGTGGGAAAAGGTTCAAGAATATAACAACTGTCCCCCATCTGACCCGTGTACATCCAAGCTTGATTACCTAAAAGAAAATATTTTCCCCACACTTCGAAATGATAAAATTATAAATGATTTTGTGGCTTCACTTGAGAAAAATCGAGTTGATACTATTAGAAGACAAATCGCTAATTCAATTTATCAAGCCCAGACGTCAAATCCAAACGATAAATACGGCAAATTTAACGTCAATTATTCTGGCTTTGCTCAACAAAACGATTGGACGGCAAAAATCATAAATGACGCCAAACCAGCAAGTGAAGTAATAGATGGTGAAAAAAGAACTTTTGACACCGGGAATAAATCGACTATTAGACAATATGTCGAGGATCAATATTTGATTACAAAATCGCTACAAACACTTAAGGATATTTCCATAAATTATCAAAAAACTAATTTTAATGATGATGCAGAAGTGGAACGTGTAAATCAACAATATGACAAATTGAAAAGCGAGTTGATACAACAACTTGCCAATTCGGCACTATATAAATCTAATCCTCAAGTAGCAATTGATCAGTTCAATGAATTAATTGATAAAAACGTCCTGACACCGGAACTTGCCCAAGCTAGTCAATTAGCTCTGTCAAAGGATGTAAACCAAGTAATGCAAGCTTTAAATAAAATATCCGGAAAAGAATATACCTCTTGTGGGGATGTTCATCTTTGTCAAAATCTAATTTATGACGAATTATTAAATTCAAATAGAGTAGGTTTAGCCAAAGAATTTATTGGAAACGTCATATTAAAGGATGAGATAGATAGGGTCAGTAGACAAATAGAGCTGTCTATGGCTGATGTAGGAGAAGGTACCTACAAGATGAACAACCGGAGCAGAATCGAGCGCGAAAATCCTAATGCGGACAGTAAGACTGTAGAAAAACTATTAGATGATGAGATGAAAACTTTTTACAAAAATCTAGCTGCACAAAAGGTCATGGACACTGCACCAATAAAAAATATACAAGCAGCAATCGCCAATTTAATAACAAGCAACCAAATTGCACCACTAACTCCATCAGAATTTAAAATCGCGGTGGATTTACTCAAAGACGAAACGCTGACAAAAATGAAACGTGATCCAGATGGGTATTCTCCCCTTCTTGAAACTGTTTTAAAGAGAATTGCCATGGGGGAAAAACCATCGGATATCAAAGAACAATTGAGATATGTTTATGGCGACAAGGCTGATTGGGGTACAAGGATTGCAGTTGCTGCCGACAACACTTTTGGAGGATCAATCAGCTCCGGAACACTTCACCAAAAAGAAGATATAGCTGAGTTTTCGAAATTAACCGGGATACAAAATGAATTAGTCGCTGGTGGAATATTGATGGCAACAAATCTTT
Source organism: Candidatus Amesbacteria bacterium (assembly GCA_016219445.1). Classification (GTDB taxonomy): domain Bacteria; phylum Patescibacteriota; class Microgenomatia; order CAZETR01; family Amesbacteraceae; genus JACRNA01. The sequence continues at coordinate 5,978 of JACRNA010000031.1, read as the reverse complement.
GGGAGGCTCCCGTTAAGATCACAACTAATGTGATCAATACCATAGCCCGCAGAGTAACTGAAACATTTAATTCTGCTACTACTCTTACTGCTGTTGGGATCAAAACCGTCGGTGGAGACAATCAAAATAGTCTGGCAAAAACTGTTCTGGAAACAAAGGGTTATTGGATCGACATTCCAATATTATCTAGATGGCTTACCAATCCTGTTAAGCAAATGGTGTTTGGCCTAGATGGACAACAAGTCAACCAACTCTGTGCCGCAAGGCTGAGGATTCAGCCTTAGTGTCTTCAATCTTGGCTATGCTTGGAACAATAGCTCAATCTGGACAAGTCCTGAATCCGACAAAATTTACTAAGGGGGGCGAAATGATAGCTTCAACAAATAGATTGGCGAGCACTTTCAAAATAAGTCAGGGCGCTGCCGAATTGGCTGGTAGCACAACTCCTATTGTCAGTTCTGCTTGGTTTGGTATACAAACCTTTGAGTCCTGTGAAGCATATCTCAAGGGTGTACCAAATACAGGATCAGGTTGCGCTACCAATAGCATGATCTTTGCCGTCAGCCTTGGTCGTGCATTTAGTTCATTTGGTGGAACACTGGCTTCTAAAGTATTACCCCAATCGTTCTCTCCGTCAACAAGCAAGGTTATTGCAGGGGTTAGTACCTGGACCAATAGAGCTGATGTGGCAGTAGACTCCTTTAGTGCCTATCTTGCCTGTACACAGGGATCTACTTCTGATTGTACAAATGCATTGGCCGCGATTGGTGTCTCAAGCCTACAACTTGGGCATAATCCCAAAAACACATCTCAAGAACCAGAAGCATTTAAAAAGTTGCAAGAAACAGCAAGTAATCTTACAGCTCAACAGAAATCACAATATCTGACTCCAGAAATGCAAAAAATTGTATCTGAAGGGGCAAATCAATTGGCTGCGGCAGATCAGGCTGCCAAATTCACTCCCAAAAATCATTCAGATGACCTTGTCAAAGCTCAGACTGAATATCAAAAGATCCGAGCTGAAATATTTACAACAGATGCAGAAACTACCCAAAAAGCCATAACCAATCTTCTTAGGGCTCAAGCAAATGCCAAAAGTGGTGATGCGATGCTTACCTTTGACCCAATAACAATATTCCATAGGCTCAGTCTATACGGAGACGATGAAATAGCAAATCTTAGACTTGCTCAAAATGAGTACAAAGCAAATCAAAATTCGGAAAATAGACAACGATTAGAGTTGGCCTATTTAGAATCAGTCGCAAAATATAAAAGCAAAAATCAATACGACACCGCGATCCAAATAATTGATTCGATGTATTCAGACGTAAATAGTAAAAAGCAAAATCTGGAAGCAAAAATTAAATTAACTCAAGAAATAATTGGTAATGACCAAAACTCATCACCTTTCCCTATTGCCCAATTACGCGCCCAAGCTGAAGAATATTTGGGTGAGGTAAGAACACAAAAACTAGCTGCTCTCGAAAAGCTAGAACAATCGCAAAGAAATGTCGAAGAAAAATATAAACAAGCCATAACAGAAGCAGAAAACAGAAAAAACAACTCAAGGTCAAAATATCCGGAAAGAAGATATGAGACCGATATCGCTGCAGCAGAGGAAACCCGAAATCGGGGCTTGGGTCAAGTAAGAAGGTTGGCAAGAGATTTGGGTATTACTACAGATCTAGTAAGATCGGCTGTCGACGAAAAGACCGCTCTACAAAATAGACTATTTGATTTTGACAATGAACTAGATACCCTTAATCGAGCATCTAATCAGATAGTACAAGCAGAAGTGACAATCGCAGGAGACTTGATTTTGCAAGCAAAAACGGTTACTGAAGCGGCAGCCATAAAAAATTCTCTTTCGGCCTCCGCCCAAGAGGACGAAGTCTTAAACATCGCCCTTGATAAGAGAACGAACCGTAAATCTGGATGGGACGTGCTCGCTTCAATTACTCCAGAAAAGACCTGGAGAAATATTAGTACCAATAGCTTCACTGCCCTTGATTTAGATGAAAATGGAAATATTAAATTTGAAACAAATAGTAAAGGGGAAAGCAATTATGAAATAATCGCCGATCAAACAGTAAAAACTGCAGAGTCATGGACGATAGCCGTTAAGAATATTGGTGAAAACTCTACAATAATGGTAAAGGCTGAAAAAATAGATGGTATCTGGAAAGTAATAAATTCTACAGACAGATCAGGGATAATTACCAAGACCAGACTTGAAGATAGTTGGCTTGGAAAAAAGATTGGTGGATCTACAGCTAGCAAAATAAATGAGGCTTTGGATAAAATAGAATTAGCCATAGGAACCAGCGCCCGTGGTGAAGAATCCGGTAATCGATACAATCAAGCTTGGGTCATTTTGGATGCAGTATTAACAGACGATCATTCGGTATACAAAGCCGTAACGGGATTTGGAAAAACTCGACAGGTAATACCTGAAATGGCTTCACTTCAAATTTCTGTAGATGGCATCATGGGACGAAAACGAAATATCACAGTTCTATTTAATAATGAAGGCAAACTAAGAGAATTTGAAACCGATTTCGCGGTTGGTCGAAACCTGGCTACAAGGATGGGGCTAACGGATGGAGATGTTCTAATAATTACCAAAGATTCCAGTCCTGATCTAGCAGCTATAAGTAAAGCAAGGGTAATAATTACCAGTCAAGATATTATTTATAAATCTATTTTTTCAGACGAAGTTAGCCGGGCAATCTCAGCCAAACTCGACGGGTCTGTAGCCATTGTCGATGAAATTCAAAACTTCAGATTGGGCAATATGTTTGCCGCCGCCAACTCCAACGGAAAAGAAATAGACCCTGAAAAAATTACTGAGTTTGAGAAAATTGCCAAAGCAATTGATCAAAATTTAAGTTTAGAACAGGTCGCCAAAATTCTAAATATTGATTTTGCCAAGGTCAAGTCTGTAGACAATGCCAGAAATCAGATATTGAAGCTCAATGGGGTAACTATGGTCATTGACGAGACCACAACCAGAGTGGTTCTCGGAGACAAAAATCGACCCTCTGGTCAAACTTATTCTAGCGAAGATATGGCATTAGCTTTGGAATATTGGGGGGGTAAAAAGATCAGTAAAGATTATCAAGTCAATTTGGCTTCTGCAAAAGTCAGTGATAATTCTGATTCAAATAACTATGGCAGTTTCTTTAATAAATTCTCAAAGATTATCGGTGTGTCTGGGACACCTGAACCTGTAATTGCCAGCTTTAAAGACGCCTTTGGGATTGAATTAAGAAATCGCGATCTTGAAAAAGGATCAGATCATCCAAATCTTGACAAGCAATCGAATAATAAAAATATAGTTTCAGTCAGGGATCAAGAATCGGCACTCAACAAAATATCTGCTGATATTATTAATAATTTGACCGAACAAGCCAATAATGACAAAAATCGGACTGCAGCATTTGTAATAGGAGCAGAATTAGCTACCCAAAATGAAGGCGGAGTTTTGGACTCACTTCGAGCCAGACTTAAAGAAAAAGTGGATGGATCTATTATACTCAGAAGATCAGATGGACTTAGTGAAGAAATATCTATCGCCACAGGTAAACGAATCAGAATAATCGCAAGTACCAGTGAAGTTGATGCCATAATCAGTGGTAAAGAAGGAAAAAATATCGTCATGGTCTATGAATTTGGAGCCCACGAAGGAGTAGATGCAACCACTGCCAAGACAAATGGCTTTTTCCAGCTCTGGGATAGTAAAACGACCTCGTCTGTGGCTGACCAAAGTCTGGGACGCGATAGATGTAAGTCTGGTTGCTCTGATCAATCAATTGTATATATAGGAAGCGAACAAGGATACGATGCAATTCTGGCAAAGCTCAAGGCAAATCAAGAATTCGAAATAGACAGAAACCGATCGGAAACAGCAAAATTGATCGCTGAAAATAAAGCTAAGGATACTCTAGCTTATGTCAAAAATGAAGCTTTAAAGAATGCCAAAACTGTCGCGGAAATAAGAAACGTCCTCGTGATCATGAATAATGCCCAAAATGAATACAATAAAATTAGCCAAATTGACGATTCTATCCATGCCACAAAAAAGGCTGATCAGGCTTTCTTAGATTCCGTAAACAGGTCTAGAGCCCACTTAGCAAAACTCCGTATAGATCTGGATAAAGTCTTACCAAATAGTGCCAAGGGGTATATTGATATAATCCTGAAAACCAAACTTAAAAGTGGTGAATCGTACGATACCAACACCGCAAAGGTAATAGCCAAAAGCAACAAAAGCGATGGACCACTGACTGAACGGGTGAGCTTTGACGATCTGGTATCTGCGGTATGGAACAACAAGGATCTGCTTCCAAAAATGCAGGCGACAAAGCTTGACTCGAGAAAACTGGCAAATAATTCAGCCACCACCAACCAGGCTTCCCAAGCCCAAGCACCTCCCATATCCCAACTGCGGGCAAATATCGAATCTGAGTATCAGAAAACAACAAACGTAAACGGAGAATCTCTGGGCGAATCGTATAGAGCAAAAATTCGAGATCAACAACTCGAAGCGATAAATGCACTAGAAAACTCAATAGCTGGAGTTGAAGCTAAATATCAATTAGCAAAAAGGACGGCGGAACAAAGGTATCAACAGCTCCAAATTACACCAGAAAATATTATTTTTGATCCCTTAGATGTATATAGCCAGGATATTCAACTGGCAGAGGCTACTAAATTAAGAGGTTTAAACGCTCTAAAAGGCATCGCATTGGCTGAAGGACTGGATCCTATTTTGGTAAACCAATCGTTGTATGGAGTAAAATACGAACTAGAATCCAGAGTTGTTACTTATCTAAATGCAGAGCTGGAAAAACCAACACCTGATACGCAAAAAGTGGTAGATTTATTGGCCGAAACATTAACTAATAAATTGGATATAAGGCAAACAGTGACCTTTACACCTGAAATTTTGGCAGGGTTACAAGGTGAAACCAGCAATCCGACTGAACCTGTTGTAAATATTGGAGGACATGAATTTGTCAGAGACGGTGATCAATATAGGCTTTCAAAAAGCGATCAAGTCATAAAACTAAATGAATCGGGACAACCTGAAATCTTTGATGGAAACATGAAAGCCTGGATTGATGCTTCAGAACTTGTCGATCCCAATAGATTGGATTTCAATATAGCTCAATTAAGGGCATTGTTAAACGCGCAAGGGACTCAGGGTGTCGAAGAGATAATCTCAAATCTCAAAAATGACCTGAGCACCAGTGATGAACCAATTGATGTCTGGCAACAATATGTACCCGGCCGTCTGACCAATTTTATTGCTATGTCTCAAGGTGGCGTACCAACCAATAATATGTCTTTAACCAATCGCCTAAAACCATTCCTTTCTGGCCTTGCTCGATTAGCAGCCAATCCAGATACTCCAAAACTCATGAACCAAATGCAAAACCTACTAATTACACCGCAACTTGCTTTCTATTTGGTCCCTCAAATTCTAAAAGGCACTATCGCCGTGACAGGAAATTTATGGTCTAAAAATTATGAAAAATGGCTCCCCTATAAATTGACTACAGGTCTTGCCAATGTGACGGTTATTGCCAATATGCCGTATGTTGGCGAGTTTCTAAATCAGCAACTCCGAATCGATTTTTTCTCACCCGATTGGACAACTACGACTTTAATAGTGGCTCCTAGAGTTATAACTGGAACATTTAAAATTGCCACAAGTGCTTTTGTCTGGGGCGCAAATCACACTTATAGACGAAGTAACCCTATTCCATACGACAATCGTATACAGCGGTTTGCCGATAGTCTTTACAGCTTCGTAACCGATTATCGATGGAAACCAAAGCCAGTTAGCACCACTGTTTCTAATTCTGCAATTCCTGTCCCCCAAGTAGGTCAAGAAGTTGAAGTTTCAAGGAAAAAATATACAGTATTAACCAATGATCCTGTCTTGGGTAATCTGGAAACAAATGATGTTCAGG
>JACRNA010000032.1 GCA_016219445.1 Candidatus Amesbacteria bacterium | reverse complement strand
GGTTATCAAGACCGAGGCGGGATTACTGTGTATTGATTCCAAGTTCCCAATAGGTGACTTTGACATCAACGCGATCAAGAGACATTTTTCCGATATTGCTAAAAAATATATTTTGCCAGAGGAGAAAACTCTCGATTTTGCCCTGATGTATATCCCCTCGGAAGCCATGTACTATGAAGTGGCCAACAATCGGGAGCTGACAAAGCTCGCTCGTGAACTGCGGGTCTATGCCGTTTCTCCCAACACCTTATACGCCCATCTCCAAGTGATCTTGTTGTCTTTTCAGGGCAAACAAATGGAGGAAAAATCCAAGCAAGTCTTGAATTTACTTTTAGCTATCCAAAAAGATCATGAGAAACTTGAAAATAGTCTGGGAACGCTTGGTCGCCATGTGACCAATGCCTTTAATCAAATGTCTGAAGTTAATTCCTCAGCGGGTCTCCTGGGCCAAAAATTAAATCAAACAAAACAGTTGGGAGAAACACGCGATGAAAAATAAACTTAAAAATGACAACTTCCGTCATACACGAGGGGGTAATACCAAAATTTATGATTTATTTTGTAGCAAGTGTGGAGCATTTGTTTTGAAATATCAAAAAGATGGAATTGGAATTTTATTGAGACTATACTTCGATCGCATTACTGGTGTAAGCAATTTTACCAGTAACTTAAATTGCTCAAAGTGCAATTGTCTTATTGGCACAAAAATGAATTATAGACCAGAATCTCGATTGGCATACCGATTAATTAGAGGATCTGTAAGTAAAAAGATAGCAGGTGTATAATTTGGCTTTGCACACAGTTGACATCGCCCGAGAGCAGAGATATACTGATTTCAGATAAGTATGAAAAAGTACACTTTACTGAAACCACTTCAAATTCAAGAGACGTTAAATGAGGCTAGAATAAAATTTCTTACCCCCGATCTTTTTATGCGAATATTTGGAATATCTGCCTCCAAAGCCAAATATTATATAGAGTCTCAGACTCAAACGGGTCTATTTATCAGATTAAAAAAAGGATTGTATACACTTAAAACCAGTCTTCCCACTGAAGAAGAGATGGCTAATGCTATTTACAAACCTTCGTATTTATCGTTTGAATATGCTCTGGCACATTATGGGTTACTGCCGGAAATGGTATACATCATTACTTCAGCAACGACCAAACCGACGCGATTATTTCAAACGCAGGATATGCATTTTTCTTTTAGAACCATAAAAAAACAAGCCTATACAGGGTATGTTTTGAAAAAAACGGAAAAAAAGTCCTTTTTGATTGCCGAGCCGGAAAAGGCTCTGGCCGATTATATTTATTTTTTAGCCCAAGGAAAAGTAGCTGATAATGATAGATTATTTTCCAATGTAAGTAAGATAAATAAAACAAAAGTTTTGGAATATATAAATTTGTTTGATAACAAATCGACTTTAGACATGTATAACAAAATATATGCCAGATCTTAATCTTATTAAAAGTTTGAGCGTAAGGGCTCAAACGACTGAGCAAAATATTCGCCGTGAATATATTCAGCACATCTTTCTCTCGTATCTGTACCAACATACTCAAGCAAAGAATCTATTTTTCAAGGGAGGTACCGCCTTGAGATTAATATTTAATAGCCCTAGATTTTCAGAAGATCTGGATTTTGATAGCCAAGGAATAAATCTAGCAGGGGCTGAGAATATTATTCTGGACACATTAAAAGAAATAGAAAGGGAGGGTTGGATTACTCAGATATTGGAATCCAAAGAGACAACGGGTGGATATTTAGCTTTGATGAAATTTTCCCAAGGGTCAGAAAGTATTAATTTAGAAATAAATATATCTTTTAGAAAAAAACGCATTCTCGGTGAGACAATCACGGTAATATGCGATTATATTCCACCCTATACAACAATCATTCTTGCCCAAGAGTTACTGGTGAAAGAAAAATTCGAAGCCTTATTCGATCGAAAGAAGCCAAGAGATTTTTATGATTTATATTACATGTTACGAAAGGGGATGGTTCTGGTGGAAGACAGGAATCAACTAAAACTGGTGTCTGATATTTTGAAGAAAGCAGATATTAATTTTGAGGTTGAGCTAAAGAGCTTTCTTCCCAAAAGCCACTGGGCAGTTATCAAAGATTTTACAGTTATTCTTGACAGAGAAATTTCTAGATTTTTATGAAAGTAATTTTATACATGGCAATTACGGTCAATGGAATGATAGCCAAGAAAAATTTGGAGACCCCCTTACATTATGAAGTTGTAAAATGACAGACAAGACTAATACTCCAGATGAAATTGTGGATGTGGTTAATGAACAAGATGAAGTAATAGGGCAAAGTACTAAGGGAGAAGTTAATTCCAACCCCAATCTAATTCACCGCGAAGTTACAGTATTAATTTATGATGCTCAAAATCGAATATTAATTCAACAACGAAGTAGAAATAAAAAGACGAATCCGACGATGTGGATATTAAGTGTAGCCGGACATGTCAAGTCAGGACAAACTTATGAGCAAGCTGCGCATGCCGAACTCCAAGAAGAATTGGGATTTGATACAGATCTAAAATTATATGAAAAGCAAAAATTTAGTTATGAGAATGAAACCCAATTTACTTGTAGTTACCTGGGAAAAGTACCAAGAGATACTAAAATAGAATTTGATTCCAACGAGACAGAACAAATAATGTTTATAGATGAAAAGGGATTGGATAAGATGATTGAGAGTGGGGAGAAGATTGAAGAATACTCACTCTCTGAATTCAGGAAGTTTTTTGGAAAACATCTAATGGAGAAAAGGCTATGTGCTTGTGTGAACATTTTCCCAAACATGCTTCCCATGTTTTGGTGGCCACCGAAAGAAAATAAAATAGATCACGCAGCACCGAAATATTATGAATGGATTAAGGGGGAATTAAAATAACAAAGCCACGCCGTGGCAGATCCAAAGCCCGATTTGTCAATATTAAACGGTTCCACCCTTTGGGTATTTTGGAGACAAATATCTGAGCCCGAGTTTTTGAAATAGACAGTGTCTCCTGAATGTATTCTATCCCAAGGAGCAATTTTATTTTTGCTCCAGCGGGATTCTACGGTCTTTGTTCCAGACAGAATCTTTGCTATTGAGCCTAGTTTCTTGTCCATGATGGCTAAGTGATCCATGTTAACCTCTCTCTTTCGTTCTCTCTCCTAAGCGTAGGAGAGAGATACAGAGAGAGGTAAAAAAGAGAGTAGGGAGTGAGGTATTATTGTCCCGAGGGAGTAGCCGGGGCTTCGGGAGCAAGTGCATCAGAGACCTTGATTGGAGGAACTATCTTTGGCTTGGGAAGTTCCTTCTCGGGAGTAGTTAGTTGAGTAGGAATAGATGGTTTCTCAGACACCGGTGTATCTTTGGGTTCAATCTTCTTTCGTAGTTCGTCTGCCTCTGAGACAACCGTTTCGTAATCGGATGAGTTTTTGTCAGTTATTAATTGCATGACTTGATTTAGGCTCGCCAAGGCTCTCTCGTATTGGCCTTTTTCGCGAAAGGCTGCAGCCAAATTGTAATGGGCATTGGCGAGATCGGGCTTGAGATCGACTGCTGTCTGAAACAGACGGGTGGCTTCATCATAATTTTTTTGGGCAAAATACACTCCGCCTAGAGCAATACGCAGATTGGGATTAATGGGATCAAGTCCAATCGCTTGTTGATAAGAAGCGGTAGTCCAAGCATCCGCGCCTTGAGCAAAATTTAAAAGATTACGGTAAATCGAAGCCAAGTTTTCGACATTGGTAACTTTGATGGGATTAAGAGCCACGGCATTTTTGGCTTCGCGGATTGCCTGCTGAACTAGCTGGGTGACAGTATTACGGTCGGCCTCGGAAATATCCTTGTTACTGGCTAGTGTATTGGCTATCAGCATATTGGTCTGTGAATAGGCAACCCTATAGGTGTCACGGTATGGATTCATCTGGACAGTTGCGATAAGAGTGTCGTAGGTCTTTTTGCCATCATTGGCAGATGCTGCGACAAGAGATTTTTGAAACAGTATTTCTGCGCCATAAGCTCTTGAAACTAAATATACACTGGGAACAAAGACCGGTAACACTATAATCAAAATTACCCAAGGAAAAATAGGTGAGTGACCAGTAGATGTAGCAGCGACTATATCAAAAGTGGATTCATGGACAGTTGACAATCCCGCCTGACGATGAGCCAATACCAACATTGTTGAAAGTATAAACATAAGGCCAAAAGTCATCGTAGTCAGGGGAAGCCAAAGCTGAAAAACCATGGAAACAATCAAAGCGGCGCCGACAGCCAAACTTAGACCGTCGTTGGAACTCAGAGACTTGAAAAACATTTGCATTTGCCGGCCTATCCAATAGAGATAAGAAGCCAGTCCCAAAAATCCAGCGACCGTCAATATCTGCAAATATTGATTGCTACTCGATGTAAAGCGGACTGTCCAATTTGGAGCAAGGTTAAAGACAATCGGTCTAAACTGGGTAAAATCAGAAAAGAAACTAGCAGGACCCGATCCGAAAATGGGTGAGTTTTTCAAAACTTCCAAAGCTATGACCCAACCCGTGGATTGGGGCAAAAATGTGGGTTTATAAGCCGATTGTGGGGTAAAGATAAGATATCCGGTCAGAACAATTGCAATTAAGTTTACCGATACAACTATGGCTGGTAAGAAACTGGCAGTTCCTGCCCATTTGTTTCTTATTAATATGACAGCGGCCATAATCAGCGATACTACGAGATAGACAATAGAGTTTAGCGAAGCACCGGTGGGTGACCAGATTACAGACTTGGCAAAATTCATTGATTCGGGTAACGTCTTGAGGACAAGTCCCGATCCCCAGAGCAAGCCAATGATCGATATCGCAAGAGACGAGGCGAAGAATGTGGTTACCAATAGAGAAATTTCTTGTTTGGTTTTAAACAAATTGCTGACTGCAAAAAATAGTACTAATCCTGCTAAAATAGTGCCGGTCTGAGCGGGATCAAGAAGTGCCTCTATTTTATTAGGACTACGAAGTACTGTCGAAAGCAAAACAGACACTGCCAAGGCTAAAGCTGGAAGCCCCAATGGTGTACGGAGTATTTTGACTTGTTTCTCCATGACCCAATGCAAGCTCAGAAACAAGAGTAATACAAGCGAAGTACCAATTAGTAATATTTGTTTGTTAAATTCATAAAAGTCAGAGGTAATAGGCAAAAACCACAAGGGAAATAGAAAGACAAAAATCAAAGACAATCCAACTCCAATTTTCTGTACTAACTCCGAATGTTTCATAAAATATATTAAAGATGTTTTGTGAATACTTGTCAAGGGGAAATATTACATGTCTGTACCCAGCAAATCAGGTCAGTACCCTCTGCAATTGTGCTACAATCTAGCTATGGACAAAACCTTAAATCCACAGCAATTAGAAGCGATAAAATATGAGTCGGGTCCACTATTGGTTGTTGCCGGTGCAGGTACTGGTAAGACTACGGTAATTACAGAAAGAATCAAATATTTACTATCAAGCGGATTGGCTTTACTTTCTGAAATACTGGCTCTGACATTTACTGAAAAAGCAGCTGCAGAGATGCAAGACCGCCTGGACGAAGTTATGCCCCTTGGCTACTCTCGTATGTTTATTGGCACCTTTCACTCTTTTTGCGAGCAATTTTTGAGAGATGAGGGAATAAATATTGGCTTAGATTATGAATTTGATTTACTGACAGAAGTAGATGCTGTCGCTCTGTTTAAGAAAAACATTTATAAATTTGATTTGAACTATTATCGCCCGCTTGGTAATCCCCATAGGTTTATAGAAGCAATTCTAAAACATTTTTCCAGACTTAAAGACGAAGATGTTTCACCAAACGAATATATAAAATTTGTCAAAGAACCTAACGATATTGAATTGGCAAATTTATACAAAGATTGGGAGCAGATTAAGGCTGATAATTCGGTCATGGAATTTGCCGATCTGATCTATTACACACTTCATATATTAATCAATCGCCCAAATATTGCTCAAAAATATCAAGAAAAATATAAATATATATTAGTAGACGAGTATCAAGACACCAATTATGCCCAAAATCAGATATTACAGATCTTGGCTCACAAACGCCGAAATATTACAGTCGTGGCCGACGATGACCAAGCTGTGTATCGATTTCGTGGGGCGGCTGTTGGTAATGTTCTATCTTTCTTTGAAACTTACAAAAATGCAAAAACAATAGTCCTGACCCAAAATTATAGAAGTGGTCAAAAAATATTGGATGCAGCCTACAAACTCATTGGTAATAATAATCCCGATAGATTAGAAATAAAAGCCAATATAGATAAAAAACTAGTAGCGTTGCCAGATAAACCAACTGGCGATGTAATTTTCCAAAAATTTGCCAGAGGTGAAGATGAAGCCGAATGGGTTTGCAATAAAATTAATCAATTAATCAATGATTCAATAAGTTATAAAGATATTGCAATATTGGTTCGTTCGAACTCTCAAGCCGAGCCGTTTGTCAAAGCCTTGGACCGAGCGGGAATCCCTGCCCAATTTCTGGGTCCAGCCCAGCTTTTTTTCCAACCTGAGATTAAAGATTTAATTGCTATATTGCGCACAATTGACAATCCAGACGATGATATTTCACTCTATCGGGTGCTGGCGATGGACATTTGGAAAATAGATAAAAACTACTTAGCTGATTTGTTTGCCAAAACCAGGCATACTGGTAAAACTTTATTTGAAATATGCAGCGACCTAAATATTGGAGCAATTTTATTCTTAAAATCCGCTATACAAAAATCAAGTAATAATAGCGCTGGCCAAATTCTCTATGATTTCTTGGTAGACACAAAAATATTATTGACGATTGAAGATGACAATAAAGCCAAAAATATTGCCAAGTTTTTCAAGCGCATCAAAAGCTTTGAAGATAACCGGGATGCTTCGGTACGAACAGTGGTTGACTGGATTGATCTGAATACGCAAATGGGAGAGTCCCCCCAGGCTAGTATAGACTCAGATTGGCGCCAAAATGACGCGGTCAATATTCTGACGGTTCATTCTGCCAAAGGCTTGGAATTTGAGATGGTCTTTATGGCAAATTTGGTGATGGATCGGTTTCCGTCCCGGAACCGTTCTGAACAACTGCCAATTCCACCAGAGCTTATCAAAGAACAACTTCCTGAATTAGATTTTCACTTACAAGAGGAACGTCGTTTGTTTTATGTGGGTATGACCCGGGCCAAGTCCAGACTATATTTAACTGCCTCTGATTATTATGGTGAAACCAAAAGAGCAAAGAAAGTTTCTGTTTTTGTAAATGAAACGGAAGTTGCTGAATCAAAAAACGAATATCACCCCTCCTCACTTCGTTCGGTTTCTCCTCTTAATTTAAGAGGGGACAATAACGCGGTTCAGATAAATAGTTTATCTTATTCCCATATTACTTCTTTTGAAGAATGTCCAGCACATTACAAAGCTAAATATATATTGGGAATTCCCGAGCCGGCGACAGCCATGACCACTCTTGGGACAGTAGTTCACAAGGCTCTAAATAGTGATAATCCACTAAAAACATATAGATCTTCTTGGCGAGATGCGGGATTTATGAGTCCACAGCAAAGAAAAGAAACTAAAAAGCTAGGTGAGGAATTGATAATTAAATATTTAACCGATGAAAAATATTCTAAACACAAACCCAAATATACTGAGCACCAGTTTTCGATTCCCATTTCTAACGATCTAAAAATTACTGGAAGAATGGATAGGGTGGATGTCTGGGAAGATGGAACGGTCGAGATTATTGACTATAAGACAGGTAAACAAGCAGAACAAAAGGAGGTGGATAAAAATCTTCAATTATCTTTTTATGCTATTGCTGCCGAAGCCCTGAATCTTGGTCCAAAAATAAAGTTAACTTTGTATTTTTTCCAGACAGGAGAGGCCATATCGACGTTTCGTACACCAGAACAGCTAGAAAAAGCTCGAGCAGAAATTCTCAAAATCCGTGATGAAATACAAAATAGTGACTTCTCCTGCACCGGCTTCTACTGCTCCTCCTGCGCATTCAAAATGCTGTGTGATAAGAAGTAGTTGCACTTGACAAATATAAAGTAGTACTTTAAAATGGTCAGGTATGAAATATATACCAAGACACATCGAGAAAGTCATTAAACAATCGAGTAATACATTCAAAGTAGTTTTTTTGGGCGGACCTAGACAAGTTGGAAAAACAACCACATTTAATAAGATGGCGGAGAAAATGCAAATGAGCTATGTCTCTTTAGATGATCTTGATCAACGGGAATTGGCCAATACTGATCCAAAACTTTTTCTCCAACAATTGAAGACTCCGGCCACAATCGATGAAATTCAATACGCTCCAAAACTTTTTCCACAAATTAAAAAGATCGTGGATGAGAATAATAAAAATGGTCAATTTTGGTTAACCGGGTCACAACAATTTAGTCTAATCAAGAATATTCAAGAGTCGCTGGCGGGAAGAGTGGCCATATTAAATATTTTGGGTCTGTCAAGAAATGAAAAGAGGTTGAAAAAGATAACTGATATAATTTTTGACAAACCACAAATAAATACTCTCTTTAAAGAAATATTCGAGGGAAGTTATCCCATTTTCCAATCAAAAGATGCTCCGAATAGAGAAATATATTTTAATTCCTATATTCAAACATATTTAGATCGTGACTTGTCCGGAATTTTTGGCATAAACAAAACCTCTGAATTTAATCGATTCCTCCAAGCTTGTGCCGCACGGACAGGTCAAATATTAAACACTTCTGATTTGGCCAGAGACTGCGGAATTTCTGCTGTTACTGTGGCAGAGTGGATAGGCATTTTGGAAAACACCATGCAAATATATTTACTTAAACCATACTATCCAAATATCACAAAGCGGATTATCAAGTCTCCTAAGTTATATTTTCTAGATACTGGGCTTGCTTCATATTTAACCAAATGGAATTCGCAAAAGAACTTACAAGCGGGGTCTATGGCTGGAGCAATGTACGAAACCTATGTTGTTGGAGAAGTTATCAAAAAATATATTTGCCAAGGCAAAATACCACCAATATATTATTTGCGGGACAAAGAAGGCCATGAAGTTGACTTGGTTGTCGAAGATGAAGGTCTTCATCTATTTGAAATAAAGCTATCAGCCAATATTAAATCTGATAATCATCGGGGATTGAATTACTTTTCTCAAAAATCTAATAAATTTGTAGATAAGAATATTATTTCTTTAATTGAAAATCCGATAATGACTCTTGATGGTGTTAAATATATTCCCTACACAGCCCCCATTTTGTAACACTGCCTGGAAATGAAATTTCAGTACCTCCAAAAGATTTCTTAAAGTGAGAAAAGCCTAACCAGTCTTTGTTGGGAAATCTGTCATCATATATACCTTCGAAGTCCCAAAGTTTGCATTTTCTTCTTTTGGCTTCCTGGATGCATTTCCAGACAACCAAATATGGCAAATTCTGTTTGACACCCTCTTTGGTAGCACCAGCATAATAATAGTATGCCATCGAGTCATGTATCAAAATTAATGCTCCGGCCTGATCGTTAACGGTTATACAAAAACATTTGTTTTTAAAGCACTTTATTAAATTGAAGTATTCTTTTTGATTTGGTATCCACAACGATTTCCTCCGTGCGCTTTGTTGCCATATTTTATAGAAATTTTGGAAATCGTCAATTTGAAATTTAAAATTTGAAATTTTTAATTTTCGAAGTATATAACGGCAATCTTTCTTAAAATTTGCAAAGATTTTTTTGAGCGATGGAGCTAAATCAACCCGCAAGGTTTTGCTAGGGGAATAATTTATCTGTAACATCCAAACGTGATGTTTTTTAAGAATCTTGTTTATATTGTTCCACCTAAGAGGTGGAACAATGCGTTGAATTTTGGCTAACGCGCCAAAAATCCACAGGGGTCTGATAAAAATACCCTTTTCTACTTTCCAGCCTAATGTGCCCAGATACCGCGCAAATGCCGGAGACTGTCTAAGATCTGCCATCTTAAAAATTCTGTTAATCGAAATAACCAATATAAGATCGGACTGATTGGCAAATCGTATGTACCCACAAAAGTCACAAGTTTTGGTCCAAATTGCTCTTTGAATCTGGTAAAACCCTTTCCTTCTTCCACTCCCCATAAATCATATGTTTTACAGCCTTGTTTCTTACCCCAAAGAGCCGTTTCCCAGAGCATGAGGCTGGGTGCCATGACATTCCGGTGCTGATCTGAACTTGCGCCGTAGGGATAATATACTATGTCTCCATATTTGAAAATAATCCAGGCCGCCAATATTTCATTTTGATATTCGGCTACAAACAAATGGGCGATTTTGTCTTTGAGATGTTTCCACATATTCCTAAAATATTTTTCGTCATGGGCATAAAACCCTTGGCGCTTTTGGGTGGCATCCATCAATTGCCAAAAGACATCAAATTTTGAATTATCTTCATATATTTTTACATTGTGCTTTTGAGCTACCTTAATGTTGTATCGGCTCTTTGAATGCATATTTTTCAAAAGATCATCTTCTGATTTGGTCAAATCAAGCCAAAATGTCTGGGGGGTAAAAAGGCGTCTACCTCGGACTAATCCAGCGGGAACATCTCCATGTTGTTCGTTTGGTTCAATTCTGATGCCAATGCCATTTATTTTTTTAGCCTCTTCTTTAAATTTATCTAGATCGGTTTTAGATGGGATCCCACTCTTTAATAATGTTCCAAAGTAATATGGAGTATGGGGAATCTTGCTCCAGATGATCTGGAAATCATTGACTCTGGAAACCAGATTTCCATTTTCGGCCCTAAACTCTCCCCATTCTTTGGATTGCAACGGGTGACTCATGACATGATTATACAGTTTGGTGTAATATTAAGTAACGAGACCTATGAGTCTAATGGGTCTCGTGAGCAAAATGAACGGAGGAATAGGGAATACACTGGTTTATTGGCTTGCAGTCGAGATTTATAACCTAAATACTATATTTTGTGAACGTTACATTGATAAATTTTCGCGAACCTTTGATCAAATGATTCAGGCGGCTAGGAGCTGCAAACAAAATCTTGTTGAAGGCTCTTTGGAAAATTCTACAGAAAGTAATTTAAAATTAACTGGCGTTTCTCGTGCCAGTTTTGGAGAATTAATTGAGGATTACAAGGATTTTCTCTGGAAGAATGGATTTAATGTTTGGGATAAAGATGATCCACGTGTACTCCGCCTTCGCGGAATCCGTGTAGATACGCATGAGACGCATGTGACTCATGAGACCCATGAGTCTTATGGGATAGACTTTGGAGACAAAGAGGCGTTTGCTAATCTGATGATTACATTATGTACAAAAGAAAGCTTTTTGATGGATCGTTTTTTGGCTGGAATACAGAAAAGTTTTGTTGAAAAGGGTGGCTTTAGAGAAAATTTATTTAAGAAGCGAAATGAATATAAAAAAACAAATCAAATGTATTGACTTACTATTTTCAACTCTCTAGCAAGTAGTTTGCAGCTTCCTTTATCACACTATTAATTCCCTCAGAAGTATCAAAATATTTAATTCCATATTTATTACACTCTGATTCAAAATACCTACTTATTTCTATAAGTTCATTAGCCAAGGTTCTTAGTTCAGTATCATTAAAGTCTCTGGTCCAATCATCGTCGGACGCGGTAAACTTCTTGATATTCATTACTTTTTTCTCCGGGGTGATGCGCGAATAGCCGAGGAAGACAATTCTAATATTTGGATCCCCTTGAAAGATACTTAAATATTTTGGTAAAAAATTAGTTCCTTCGATGAGTAAATCATCTCGATAATATTTACTTCGTTGTGCCAGGATCCTTTGAAAGTATGGCCATAATATTTCGGATTTTTCTGCATCTGACATTCCTTTTTTAATTCCAATAACGGGAACGTTGTGATCAATGGCGTCCCTAAGATAATCAGTGCAAAACCCAGAAATTCTATGCTTTTCCAAAAAATATTTTCGCAAAGTCGATTTTCCTGCTCGCGGAGTACCTCCAACTATATAAGTCATAAATATTAATTTTACGACATCAATCCCCTGGTTTCCATCGCCAATTACCCGACTCATCGAAACCCCAAGTGTCTTTATTAATTTTTTTGGCGGGCTGGACATTTGTATCTAGCAAATGTTCGGGAATGTCAGATATAAAACGAGAGACGGTATTTGAATTTCTTTGGCCAAACCACATTCTGGATCTGGTATAAGTTAAATAAAGCTTGTCCATGGCCCGGGTGATACCCACATAGGCAAGACGTCTTTCTTCTTCCATCTCGGTTGGATCCAACAATGTTCGCGAATGGGGAAATAATCCTTCCTCCAGTCCCACAATAAAGACATGTTTAAACTCAAGTCCCTTGGCGGCATGCATGGTCATTAGTGTCACATAACCCTTTTCTGACGTGTGAGTTTTTTTTGACTCTTTCTCGGTCAAAGCAATTTTTTCTAAAAATTCATTGAGGTTGGGATGCTGATTGGCAACCGAAAACAGTTCCTTGATGTTTTCGAGCCTTCCTGCATCCTCCTCATCCTCGGGATTGTACATATCTAGATAGGTAGTGCTTTTCAAAACCTCTTCAAGTATTTGTGCAGTTGATTTATTTTGAAGTTGGAGGTTGGAAGTTAGAAGTTTAGCAAGCCTAGTTTTACCAATCTTCTCAGCACGCTTACGGGACACCTCGTCATCTGGATGAATCAATAGGCGCAAATAGCACAAGACATCTTTTATTTCCTTCCGTTCATAAAAACGTGTCCCACCAATAAGAACATAAGGAATATTCTTCTGTAAAAAAGTTTCTTCAATAACCCGTGACTGAGCATTGATTCGATAAAGAACCGCAGCGTCAGAAAATATCGCGATATTTTCAGCAATATATTCAGCTTCACGCCATTCGTTTTCAGCCTCAAATAAAATTATCTTTGAACCATTAGGCTTATCGGTCCACAATGACAAAACCGGATGGTTTTTGTTTTTGGAGATCACATTATTGGCAGCATCCAAAATATTTTGGGTTGATCTGTAATTTTGCTCAAGATTAATGGTCTTGAGATTTGGAAAGTCTTGTTTGAGAAGCAACATATTGCGGTAATCAGCGCCCCTCCAGCTGTAAATTGCTTGACTAAAATCGCCAACAACTGTCAAATGTTGGTTTTTTTTCGCAAGGAGTTTGGTAATCTGAAATTGAGCCTTATTGGTATCTTGATATTCATCCACCAAAATGTGAGTAAATATTTGCTGAAGCTTTGTCAAAACTTCCGGATTATTTAATAATTCAACAGTTTTGACTAATAAATCATCAAAATCCATGGCGTGATACTTCTTTAATAATTGTTGATAAGCCAAATAACACCTTGCCACCATTTCCTGAAACTGCCCCCTGGCATAATTAATATATTCAGAGGCACCGATAAGTTCGTTTTTAGCACTGGAAATAGTTCCTGAGACCGACGAAATCTTGGTAGTTTTGGGATCAATTCCGAGATTGGCAAAGACTTGTTTCATTGTATCCATCTGATCATCGGTATCAAAAATTACAAAATTTTGATCTAAATTTGCTTCTTGATAATATCTTCTTAGAATTTTGGCGCAAAAACTGTGATAAGTTCCGCCGTTGACTGATTTTGAATTGGGAATGCGTCGCAACATTTCTTCAGAAGCTTTATTGGTAAATGTCAAAAGAAGTATGTTTTCCGGTAAAATGCCGTTTTTTATAAAATAAGCCACGCGGTGAGTGAGGACCTTGGTCTTACCAGAACCAGCCCCAGCTAAAATAAGAAGCGGTAAGTCGGCTGCACAAACCGCCTCTTGTTGAGCCTTGTTCAAGCCCTGTAGAATAGTATCCATGGATGTCAATTATAACCGTATCAAACGTCAGTTATTATCCCGAGTTTATTTGAAACGATTGGTATTTTTGGGAATTTTACTAATTATTTTGGGAATTTGTGTCAGATTCATTTTTTTACCAACTTTTGGTTTTACCAAATCAGCCTGGAAACTGACCCAAATTAAACTACCGGTATCTGATGATAGAACCAATTTTCTGGTCATGGGTGTAGGTGGGGGTAGTCATACGGGAGCTGATCTTACCGATACCATGGCTGTGGTGTCGGTCCGGGCTGAACCACCCGACGTCGCGGTCATTACTATTCCCCGTGATTTGTGGATCCAAAGCCTCAAGGCAAAAATAAATACCATGTATTATTACGGTGAGGAAAAACAAGCGGGGGGAGGGTTTATTTTGGCCAAATCTACCGTGTCCGAGGTTCTGGGTATCCCCATACATTTTGCGGCATTGATAGATTTTTCGGGATTTGAAAAATTAATTGATGTGATGGGTGGGGTAGAAATAAATGTCTTGAATTCTTTTGAAGACAAACTTTATCCTATCGCCGGAAAAGAAAACGATTCTTGTGAATCTTGCCGGTATGAAACTATAAAATTTGATATCGGTATACAATCAATGTCCGGTTCGACTGCCTTGAAATTTGCCAGGTCTCGCAATTCCGAAAGTGATGAGGGTTCTGACTTTGCCAGAAGTAAACGCCAAGAACAAGTCATGAAAGCGGTAAGAGAAAAAATAATACAAAATCCATTGAAAATGATCGAGTTACAAGCTGTCTCCCGGAAACTTACTCTTTCTGATATATCACCTGACTTAGTCCCGGCAGTAATCAAGCTTGGCTTGGGAGTATATAAAACTCCAGTTCGAACTACAAATATTTCGACTCTTGTATACAATCCTCCGATCAATTCTCTATATGATTCCCAGTGGGTGCTAATACCCATAGGTGACAATTGGTTACGGATTACTTCTTACGTCAAAGATTTTTTGAGAGCCGGCATCCAATAACACGGGGTATCTATCTATGAAATATTTTTCATCGGCTCCGAAATTGCTTTTTTCACCTTCTCCGATCAAGACATAGTCGATAGAGTATTTTTTTAGTAAATCACTATTTCCAGTATAGATTGCACGGACATCGGATTCGCGCTGCCCATAATTTATTCCCCAGCTCCAGAGCCAGCCTCTAAAACCCAGAACGATTTTCCGCCCCGATAAATCTACCAACCAGTGATTGTGATTATCGTTTGTCAAAAAGATTGAGTCCCGCGTAGTATTGGCTTTGATAAAGTTTGCTGATACCATGTCTGACCGGCTCCATAACATAAGTTTATTTTTTTCAAAATCAAGCCAGGATTTCGCGTCATATGCTCCTGAATATATAATTCCAACAAATATAAACAGGGCAATTACTTTTGGTATTTTGGTCAGATACCATCCCGCCAAAATAGCTGAACCCAAATACCAATACCGCAACATCTTTGAATTATCGTTTTCCCATGGCTGAAAGATCCAGAGGTTGCAGACAATAAATATTATGATAAACGGAAGATACAGCCAGAAGAAACGGCGGTTTTTAAAATAGCTGGTAATCCAGGCGATAGGTAACAGAGGAAGCATGAAACCAATGTTTTTAAACCAAAACCAGAGCCAATTGTCATTTTGAACGTGGGCTGCCCAACCCGGAAGCCATCTAATAAATCCCGATGTTTGGGGTAAAAAATATAATATTTGTGGTACGGCCAAAACAACAGCCGGCAGAAAAAACTTCATCCAGGTTTTGTGTGGTCTATACAAAAAATACACTCCGGAGATAGACATAATTATTATGTAGGTATGGGTATGAAAAAAAGGAACAAGACCTGCGGCTATTCCGGCCAATAAAAAATAACCGGAGTCCCAGAGAATAAAAACAGATATAGCGGCCGTCAGCCCAATTAAGATTCCGCGTTGGGGAACCATTTCGGAAATAATAAAATTGACCCATTGAATATTGTGTTCGTATGAATGAGTCAATTCTTTGGTGTCTTTATATATAAATCCAAGTCCTCCTGAAAACATAAAGATACTAATGGCCAGGACTGCTGCCACATTGTTTTTTGTCAGTTTAACAGTCAAGGTATAAATCAAGACAACTAAAATAATACCGAAAACAATACCTGGTAATTGAAGTGACCAAGGAATAGACAGTCCAATTTTGGCAAGAATTGCCGAAGTGTAGTCAAAAAGGAATGGATAAGCTAGGCGAATGCCTGAATACCAAGGATTTTGAGGTGGCCAATTTGCTCCGTACAGCCAATTGGCTATATAGCCAATGTGACCAGCCCAATCGCCCCAGACATTGCTTCCCCCTGCCCAAATACCATCTGTTGTCTCAACTAACATTTGAGAAAACAATTTGATTAAATAGATACCCCAACTGATAACAGTAATCCAAAAAATACCACCTCTCCCTTCGACTTCCCTCTCCTTAGTAAGGAGAGGGAAAGAGGGTGAGGTAATTTTTATTATG
>JACRNA010000034.1 GCA_016219445.1 Candidatus Amesbacteria bacterium | reverse complement strand
TGATCTAATTGGCTATTGATTCCCAGCTTTAGTTCTTCCATATTTAATTGCTTTACCGGAACACGACCGGCAACCGATAGATTGTAACTGATAGTTATGGCCTATCCAATGGGCTAAAAGTGCGTTTTTACCAACACGAAAGGTTACTTAAACCTTTGTCTCACGTTTTACGCTTGGCTAAAAATCTCTTACCTAAAAAACATTTCCAACCATAAAGACTGTCAAGATTGGCAAACTAGACTGGGAAAATGGAAAACAAAATATGGTCTGTTGCTCAAAGAGCAAACTCTAGCCCGGCCGGATCAACTAAAAAGATGGTGGTATACCCACGACCAGAACTCACTGTTTGTTTACTTGATCAATAACTTAATCCCCAAATCAAATAATTCACTTGAGGGTATAAACAGCCAACTGGATCAAAAACTGGGAAATCACCGGGGCATGAAGATAACCCAACAAATTGCTTTTACTTTTTGGTATTTAACTTTTGGAAGTGAAGGAAACAATCTCTCCAAATTACGTAAACTATGGGATTACTGGAGACACAGAGGTTGGGGATAAAAACAACACTTTCGGTTACTTAAACTAGAATTGTTGATCCTCAGAAACAGAATTCCGATGGTTACTATTTCTCCATATACCAAGAGAAGATCCGCTTCAAAGAAAATATTAAAAGGGTCGACCACCCTAATGAGTCATCTGAAAGGATCGACTCTTGAAATTGCCGATAGATTGCGCAAAGAAGCATTGCATGGAAAGATATGATCATTGACAGCGTAAACGAAGAAATATCTTTACTTGCCGGAGAATTGTTTAGAGATTATTATGCATCCAACGGTATTGGAATAATAGATTGTTTTATTGCAGCTACAGCCATGGAAAGAAGAAAAAAGTTAGCCACGCACAACAGCAAACATTTCAAATTTATAAAAGATCTGGAGTTGATTATTCCATATTGATTGGCAGATTAGTGTAAAATAGAAAAATATGAACAAGAAGATAGTTTTTTCGGGGATACAACCCTCGGGGGATTTGCATATTGGTAATTATATTGGAGCGGTCAGACAGTGGGCTGCCGGGCAAAATGACGGCCTGAATATTTTTTGCGTGGTAGATATGCACGCCATTACTGTACCCCAAGACCCCAAAACCTTGGCTCAAAAAACCCGGGAAATCACAGCTATTCTTTTGGCTTCGGGTATTGATACCGAGAAATCATTATTGTTTGTGCAATCGCACAATCCCGATCACGCCAATCTGGGTTGGGTCCTAAATAACTATTTATCTATGGGTCAGCTAAACCGCATGACTCAATACAAAGAAAAATCCGAAGGCAAAGAATTTGTCAGCGTAGGCTTGTTTGATTACCCAGCTCTGATGGCTTCTGATATTTTGCTCTATGACACCACCGAAGTTCCTGTGGGAGACGATCAAAAACAACACGTAGAACTGGCTCGCGATGTGGCCGAAAGATTCAATTCAAAATATGGTGAGACCTTTGTCTTGCCAGAATCCAAGATTCCAAAAGTCGGCGGGCGGGTGATGAGCCTTTGTGATCCCACTAAAAAAATGAGCAAGAGCGATCCAAATCCCAATGGTGCCATTGGTCTTTTGGAAGATCCAAAATCGGCCCGCAAAAAAATTATGTCAGCGGTTACTGACTCTGGATCCGAAGTAAAAATGGATTGGGTTAACAAGCCCGGCATATCAAATCTTTTGGAAATTTATTCCCAGCTTTCCGGGAAAGAATATGTTGGTGGAAATAATTATGGTGAGTTTAAAACTGCAGTGGCCGATGTCGTTGAAAAATTCTTGATTGATTTTCAAAAGAAATACAACGAAGTACTACAGTCTGGAAAATTAGACGAAGTTCTCAAAGAAGGAGCCCAAAAATCATATGCTCTTTCTCACCCCAAACTTCTTGAAGTTTATAAAAAAGTTGGGTTTTTGGTTTAAGATCATTCGGAACTTGAGACTGCGCTTCTCGGATCCCACTTCGTTTACACTCGCGGGGTCCGCCTGCGATGCTCGCTTTCAAGTTCCTGCATGGTCGTTGGGCTGGTAAAAGAAGCTATTAATAAAGAGGGTAGTGAGAAACTACTTCGGCTAACTGTTGATTTTGGAAATGAAACTAGAACCATATTTACTGGTGTTAGATCTTACGTATTTACTCCGGAAGATAATTTGCCAGTCGGGGCTAAAGTGAGATAGACACTACAATTCATAAACTTGACATTGAGAGATAAGCTGCTATTATATAAGTAATGATTCAAAGACAAATACTATCTGAGCTGGAAGAACATCTGTCTAAGCCCGAAATCACGCTCTTGGTTGGCCCCAGACAAGCAGGCAAGACGTATTTGATGCAACTTCTTAAAACAAAGCTTGAATCAGATGGTCTTAAAACTCTTTTTTTAAGCCTGGACTTTGAACAGGACAGACAGTATTTCGGTTCACAAGCCGATTTGTTGAAAAAAATACAATTAGAGTTTGGAGGTATCAAGGGATATATCTTTATTGACGAAATTCAACGAAAAGCCGATGCCGGACTTTTTCTCAAAGGATTGTATGATCAAGGGCTGTCCTACAAATTTATTGTATCTGGATCAGGAAGTCTGGAATTGAAAGAAAATATCCACGAATCGCTAGCTGGACGCAAGCAAGTATTTGAGATTACCCCTCTGACATTTTCAGAATTTGTAAATTTTCGAACCGATTATAAATACCTAGATCGATGGAATGATTTTTTTGCAATTGAAAAAAACAAGGCAAAGGAATTGTTTGAAGAATACTTGATGTTTGGTGGATATCCCAAAGTAGTCTTATCTGCAACCTTGGAGGATAAAAAGGCAGCCATGGGAGAGCTTTATCAAAGCTATTTGGAGCGCGATATTAAAGCATTGCTGGGCGTACATCGCTTGGACGCCTTTTCCAATCTGGTAAAAATTCTTGCCTCGCAAATTGGGGGAATGATCAATGTTTCCGAATTGGCAAACACTGTGGGAGCATCTGTCCAAACTATTAATAACTATTTATGGTATATGGAAAAGACCTTTATAATCAATCGGATATCTCCATATTTTCGTAATATCCGCAAAGAAATATCCAAGTCGCCTCTTTATTATTTTGGTGATCTGGGGCTAAGAAATTATAGTCTGGGCTTGTTTGGAGTGTCTGTGACTCCTGCCACCACGGGTCATTTATTTGAAAATTTTACTTATCTAGAATTAAAAGAAAACTTCTCGGAACCTGCCCAAATTCATTATTGGCATACTAGAAGTGACGCTGAAGTGGATTTTGTGGTGGACAGGGGATCACAAATCATTCCTGTGGAAGTAAAATACCGAAAGATTGAAAATTCAGCCATCAGCCGTTCGTTTAGAAATTTTCTCGAAGTCTATTCTCCCCCTAGAGGATTTATTATTCACTTAGGAGAATTTTCTCAAACCAAAGTTAATAAGACAACCGTGGAACACGTTCCGTATCATCAAATATCTTTTATAAAATGATGGATGAAGAATCCCAAGGAATGATCCTGGCAGTGGGTGACGCAAACCAATTTTTGTTTCGGCAGATAATTTGCCAGTCGGGGCTAAAGTGAGATGAATTTCTTGGAAAGCTTGAGATCAAAGGTTTTGAAATTTTTGGCTCCCGCAGACTTTGCATAGAGTAAATTGAAAACATCTACTAAACCAAGAGAGGTGCTTTTGTAAAGGGGAATGGATCTTTTTAATAATGAATAATGTTCGAAATCGATAAAACTCATATCTAGCAGATTGTTAAGAACAATGGCGATTTGCTCACGGTCTTTCCCGTATACCGAAATCAAGACCCAATATATTTCAAAGATAACAATAGAAGACGTAAATAATAAAGCTTTTCCTTCGGCGGCGTCCTGAAATAGACTCTTTGCGAGCAGGCGTTGAGAAGAGACATCTGCCAATAAAAATCTGAGAAAGTAATTTGTATCTACAAATGTCATTGTTTGTGATTATCTTGTATAGATTTTTCGATAATTTGGTCGATTGACAGCCCCTTAAACTTTTTGGGTATCGGCACGGAACCAGCTAAGCGATCTACCAGATCTTTGGCAGAAGTGACAGAAAGGGAATAGTCGCTGGCGGAAACTACGACCTTTTGGCCTATTTCCCAGTTTAATTTGCGAAATAAGTCAGCCGGAATAGTGAGCTGTTGTTTGCCGGTCAATGTCGCTGTATATGTCATATCAAGGATATTATATATACTTCAAGGAAGTATTGTCAAGTTCCGTGAAATGACAAGACATTTAAAATTTGGGTTGTTGTTGTCAAGGGATTGGGGTAAAATAGCCAAGCTATGACGGAAAAGAAAAACGGCAACGGCAAAAAACCAATCAAGGGGCTGATGATCCAGATGAATTTTAATATTCAGAATGTGCTGTGGTTTCTGGTTATTGGAGCCATGATATTTTCATTGTTTCAACTCTGGCAATCGGGGAACAAGATCGTCAAAGAGGTTCAATTGTCCCAGGCGCTCTCTGACATCAAAGAGCAAAAAATTGAGAAAGTGGAAGTTTTTGCCGACCGCTTGGCTCTCTATTATAAAGATAAAAAAGGCGAAGTTTATTTCTCGCGCAAAGAAGCAAACGAAAGCCTGACCCAAATATTGGAGCGGGCAAAGATCGATTCCACCTCGGTCAAATATGAAATCAAAGACCAAACCATGTCCCAGATCATCGCCCAAGTGATCCCGAGTCTCATCGGGACTGGATTTGTAGTCTTGATTCTACTATATATGATGCGCCAAGCACGGGGGGCTCAAGATAGTCTTTTTTCTTTTGGTAATAGTAAAGCCAAATTGTTTGCCAAGGGCAAGCTCGATGTCAAATTTGCCGATATTGCCGGAGTCGATGAAGCCAAAAGAGAACTGGAAGAAGTGGTGGATTTTCTCAAAAACCCTGCCAAATACAAAGCAGTCGGAGCCAGAACTCCAAAAGGTGTATTATTGGTAGGTCCAAGTGGGGTTGGGAAATGTGTGACAGGAGATACTATTGTCTGGACAAATAAGGGACTAATGGAAATTCGAGAGATTCCCCGCTACTATTATGTAAACCAGAGATCACATCGGGTTTATGGAGCTGGTATCGCTGGATTAGATACAGACAAAGTAGTGTCAACTAGAGAATTCGCTTCTCATTGGTACAATCTCGGAGAGCAAAAGACTTTTAAATTAAAGTTGGATCAGGGTTATACTTTAGAGGGTACACCAGAACATCCAGTAATTGTAATGGGGAAGGATGGAAAGCTGAGATTCCGAAAATTGTCTGAAGTTCACAATGGTGACTACGTCGCCATTCAATATGGCCAAAATATGTTCGGGGATTTGAATATAGTAGATACCGATACTGCATATCTGATGGGTTTGTTGACGGGAGACGGAAATATGAGTCATGCCAGCCGTGTTGGTTTGACAAATGTCGATTCTGAAATAATAAATTTCTTTATAAAATATGTTGGTGAAAGGTTCCCTGAGAGCAAAATATCGTTTCGCGAGCAATCATACTTGGTATCAAATGGGGGGATGAAAAAGATGTTGTATGAAATGGGTATGTCGTATCTGCTGTCATTTGATAAGTCTGTTCCGGCTACAATATTGCAAGCCAGAAAAGAAATCCAGACAGTTTTTTTGCGGGGTTTGTTTGATACTGACGCATCTGTCGAAAAAAATAGGGCAACTGTAGAATACACTACTGTGAGCGAAAAGATGGCTAAACAGGTGCAGATGATGTTATTAAATTTGGGTGTAGTGGCCTATCTTAATATCAAAGGACGAGTCGAAGATGGATACCCTCGACCAGTATATAGGTTAAACATTACGGGATCAGCTTTTGTGGAGTTTAGAAATCAGGTTGGATTTGGATTAAAACGAAAACAAACGCTATTGGAACAGCATGTTGTAAAAATGGGCAAAGTGAATACTAATATTGATGTGATTCCATATGTGGGTGGTCTAGTCGAAGAAGCCTGGCGAGTATTATCGCTCAAAAAATTGAGCAATGAGAGATTGTCTAGAACGATTGACAAAGTCAGAAACAGAGATAGAATGTCGCGACAAACAATGGGGGATTTCTTGGCTCATGTGGAAAAACTGGATGTAAATCTGCCCCATGTTGAATACCTAAGAGATTTGGTTGAAGCAAACATATTCTTTTCAAGAGCTATAGATAAAGTGGCTAGTATTGCGGAAGTTTATGATTTTACCGTTCCATCTACACACAGCTTTGTTGGCAACGGATTTATAAATCACAATACTTTAATGGCGAAGGCGGTAGCCGGTGAGGCCAATGTGCCTTTTTTCTCCATGGCAGGAAGCGAATTTATGGAAATGCTGGTGGGAGTGGGGAGTGCCCGGGTACGAGATCTGTTTGCCACCGCCAAAAAAAGCGCGCCGTCAATTATATTTATAGATGAAATAGACGCTATCGGCCGGCAGCGCGGACATGGAACAATGGGTGGGCATGATGAACGCGAACAAACCCTCAATCAAATCTTAGTTGAGATGGACGGTTTTACTTCAAATGATCTGGTGATGGTCATGGCTGCAACCAACAGGGGAGATTTGTTGGATCCGGCTCTTCTCCGCCCCGGACGCTTTGACAGACGGGTAATGGTGGATTATCCTGATATTGAAGGCCGGAAATCAATCCTTGCCATTTATGCTAAAAATAAACCCTTTGCTCCTGACGTCAATTGGGATCATGTGGCTAAAAGAACAGTCGGATTTTCTGGAGCCGATCTCGAAAATATGCTCAATGAAGCGGCAATCGGGGCGGCCCGTGAGAGTAAAACTCAAATAACTATGATTGATCTGGAAGAAGCGGCTACTAAGGTCAAAATGGGCCCGCAAAAAAAACGCACCCAGTCGGACGACGACCGCAAAATGACCGCCTATCATGAAGTCGGGCATGCTATTACCACATGGGCGCAAAAAAACATGGATCCCGTGCACCGTATCTCTATCGTCTCCCGCGGAATGTCTCTCGGTCACACTTTGGTTCCTCCCAAAAACGATATCATTCATATGACCAAAACCAAATTGCTTTCCCAAATTACTATGATGATGGGGGGAAGGGCGGCGGAAGAGCTGGTCTTTGGCGAGATTACAACAGGTGCCTCCAATGACATTGATAAGGCTACCTCTGTGGCTCGCAACATGGTCATGGAATATGGCATGAGCGCCCTTGGTCCTATTAATTATGGCCCACAACAGGATGCGATTGATTGGGGTCGTGTCTATTTTGAGCAAACCCAAATCAGTCCTGATATGCAAAACAAAATTGATGCCGAAGTCAAAAAAATAATTGATACGGCCTACAAAAATGCAGTCACTATTTTGAAAAAATATAAGAAAAAGATGGACAAAGTGGTTGTACGCCTACTTGAGACAGAAAATATGGATGGTGACGAGTTCGAAAAACTGATGAAATGAAACTCTTAATTCTCGATGGAAATTCTGTTTTACATAGGGCTTATTATGCTTTACCGGATTGGCGAAACAGAAGTGGGGAAGCAACGGCAGGTGTATATGGGTTTTTGTCAATTTTATTAAAAACAATCGAAGATCTGAAGCCTACCCATCTGGCCATTGTCTTTGATCACCCCAGTCCCACTTTCCGAAACCTCATGTATGTGGGCTACCAGGCCAACCGCGAGAAAGACAGACAGATATCGGAGGACATTTGGAGCATGATTGAAAAACTAAAACAAGTCTTTCAGTTGCTTAGTGTACCAGTGTTTCAATTGGAAGGATTTGAAGCGGATGATATCATTGGCACTATAGGTACACAGGCACAGAGGCTCAAAGGCACAGAGGTAATCATAATTACAGGTGACCGCGATCTAATGCAATTGGTGAATGAAAATGTAAACCTGTATATGTCGTTTAAGGGAATTTCGGATATGACTATTGTCGACTCTGATAAAGTCAAAGAAAGGCTTGGCATATTGCCCTCGCAAGTAATTGATTACAAAGCTCTGGTGGGAGACAGTAGCGACAATTATCCGGGGGTTCCCGGAATAGGATCGGTTGGTGCAATAAAATTAATTCAAGAGTATGGCACTTTTGAAAAAATATATGAATCTTTAAGTATCACCCCCCAACCCCCTCTTAATCTAAGAGGGGGAGTAAATTCAAAACTAATAGACGGATATGAGAGCGGGGAATTGTCCAAGAGACTTGCGACAATAAAGTGTGATGTTCCGTTTACATTTGACATAGAAAAGTGCTCAGTACCCAGTACTCAAAAAATTACTGAAGTATTACTTGATTTGGGTTACAAGAGCTTAATTAAGCGAATTGAGGTAAAATCACAAGATATGTTGTTCTAATTATGAAAGTTGCGTTAGTACATGATTACCTCAAAGAAATAGGCGGGGCTGAGCGGGTGCTCATGACCCTGCAGGAAATGTTCCCCGAGGCTCCTGTGTATACAGCTTATAAGTTTCCAGAGTTTTTTGGAGAGTTTGGGGAGTTTGGGGAGATTAGGGAGAGCTGGGGAAAGTATCTCCCATTTTTACCAAAGCTTATATCGCATTACACAATACTATCGCCATTATTTTTTCGATCTTTTGATCTGTCAGATTATGATCTGGTGATAGTTTCCCAAACTGGGGGATACTTTCCTAATGGAGTAAGAATCGGATCCAAGACAAAGCTGGTTACCTATTGTCATACTCCACCCAGATTTCTATATGGCTATGAAACGGCCACCCGTGAAAGAAACAAATGGTATTGGAGACCAATATCAGCTATCGCCAATCATATATTATTGATGGTCGATTTTGCTTTTGCCCAGAAGCCACACTTGTTTATTGCCAACTCTAAAAATATAGCAGAGAGAATTAAGAAATTTTATAGGAGAGAAAGTGTGGTCGTGTATCCTCCAGTATCGCCCCCCTCGATCCCCCCTCTTAATCTAAGCGGGGGGAAGTACGGGGAAGAAATAATAAGAAAACTCAAAAACTCTAATATAGAATATTTGGGAGAAGTGACCGAAGAAAAGAAATGGGAATTGATGGCCGGAGCTAAAGCTTTTTTGTGTCTTTCTCGTGATGAAGACTTTGGCATTTCTGCAGTCGAAGCTCAAATGTGTGGGACACCGGTTATTGCCTTTAACGGTGGTGGTTACAGAGAAACAGTGATTCATAACAAAACCGGAATTTTGTTTGACGGGTATAATCCAAAAAAATTATCTGACTCTATCTCCAAATTTGAAACAATAAACTGGAATAAAAAAGAAATTATTAAACATGCACAGAAGTTTTCGAAAGAAAACTTTATTAAGCAATGCCGGAATTACCTGAAATAGAAACGGTTAAATTACAATTGCAAAAAGTGTTGGTGGGACAGAAGCTCCTCTCAGTATCAGACGAGAAGTATAAAAGTCTAAAGTATAAAAGTGTAAAAGAGATAAGACGAGAGGGGAAAGTGTTTCTGATTAATTTTGGTCCTAATTTAGATTTGGGTTTCCATTTCAAGATGACAGGACAGCTCGTCTACGGCGGACTTCCTACAAAACACACCCGGGCAATATTTGAATTTACCAAGGGCACGCTTTATTTTAATGATATGCGGAAGTTCGGCTGGGTGAAGATCAATCCGGAGTTTACAAAGACTCTTGGAGAGGACGCGCTAGACATAAGCACACATAAGTTTCTTAAGTTACTTAAGGAACTTAGAAAACCAATTAAGATCGCCATTATGGATCAGAAAATTATTGCAGGGGTAGGCAATATTTATGCCAATGATGCGCTGTGGGAGTCCGCGGTTAATCCGCGGACTCCAGTTAATCAATTATCAATTAATCAATTGACCAATCTTTTAAAAAAAATAAAACTGGTGCTAAGGGAGGGGATAAAATACGGTGGGACATCCTTGTCTGATTATGTCGATGCGTTTGGAAAAAATGGGTCGTATCAGGATCATATCAGGGTGTATAAAAAACATGGTGAAAAGTGTAAAAGGTGTAAAAGTATAATAAAAAGAATTGTCTTGGGGGGAAGAGGAACTTATTATTGCCCCAAATGTCAGATATGATAGCCAAAATATCACTAACTAATTTTCGAAATTATACCAAGCGTGATTTTGAATTTGCCAAAAATACTATTGTCATAGGGAATAATGGAGTAGGAAAGAGCAACCTACTCGAAGCAATATATTTGTTAGCAACAGGAAAAAGTTTCCGGGCGGATTATGAACAGGAGATAGTCATGTATGAAAAAGATTTCTTCAGAGTGATCGGGGAGATTGGGGAGATTGGGGAAATTGGGGTGGAGATGGCTGAAAATCGAAAAAAGTTTCTAGTAAATCAAATTCCCAGACGCATGATAGATTTTGTCGGGAACTTAAGAGCGGTCTTGTTTGCTCCTCAAGATATGGAGCTTGTATCCGGGTCTCCTGGGTACAGGCGCAGATATTTGGATTTTGTCATAACTCAAACAGACCGCGAATATCGCAGATCTCTGATTTCTTATGAAAAAGGACTGCGTCAACGAAACAAATTGTTGTCGCTTATCCGCGATGGGCTGGCTCAAAGGCACCAGCTTTATTTCTGGGACCATTTGCTAATAAAAGACGGGGAATATCTGACTTTGGCACGACAAAAATACCTCCAGGCATTACCAACTATTTATGACAAAAGTATAATAACGGAAGTTAGATTGAAACAATACGAAATTGAAGAGGTCGCTTCTGCAACGACACTGGTTGGTCCACACCGAGATGATTTTCAGATATTGTATCAACACCGCGATGTCTCGAAATATGGCTCGCGTGGCCAACAGAGAATGTCAGTTTTAAAATTAAAACAACACGAAATTGAATATTTGGGTGGTCAGCCGCTCTTATTGCTTGATGATATTTTTTCCGAGCTGGATCATAGCCACCGGGAGGAAGTCATGAAATTGGTGAGTGACTATGGTGGTCAGGTGATAGCCACAACAGCCGACGAACATTTACTTCCAAGTTTAAAAGATTGTAATATAACCAGACTGTAAAACACTTGCATTTAACGCATAATTACCGTAGAATTAACGTATCGCAAAGCGATACGTCATGCGATGGTCATACCGTTGTCATACAGTGGGCATACAATTGTATGACTATGAATGCCAATCGTATGCCTATTGAATGACAATATGTATATTCCCAAATACACCATTACAACCACTATTTTGAGGCAAATAGGCCAAGTGGAGGCTGCCCGCGAGGTTATAGAGAATGCCCCCCTGATTCCATCTTGGGAAGCCAGATTTCAAGATGATGCCAGAGTTCGTGTTGTGCATTATGGGACAGCTCTCGAGGGAAATGACCTGACTCTGTCTCAAGCCAAATCCATTTTGGAGGGAAACAGTGACGATGTAGTGGCTCGAGACCGGGATATCCAGGAAGTGATAAATTATCGAAAAGTCCTGGATTATATCGAAAAATTGGCCGATGATAAGACAAATCTTGTCTATAGCCGGGAGATATTACAGGACTTGCACAAATTGGTGACAGACAAAATTATTCCAGAAAATCAGGCGGGGGAATTTCGTGAGACTGCAGTCGTCCTCAAAAATTCGGTTACTGGAGAAATAGGCTTTAGACCCCCAACTTTTATTGAAGTGCCCTTTTTGATAGATGACTTTTTGCGATTTCTCAACTCTGAATATGGTAAAAAAGAACATCCCGTATTGCGAGCTGCTATTACTCATTATGTCTTGGCAGCTATTCACCCTTTTGTGGAAGGAAACGGCAGGACAGCCCGCGCCCTGGCTACTCTGGTACTCTTTTCCGAGGGCTATGACATCAAAAGACTCTTTGCTCTCGAAGAATATTTTGATAAACATGCTGATGAATATTTTGGAGCACTAATGCAGGTCTCAAATCAATCTCGAAAGCTCGAAGACCGGAATCTTACCCCCTGGCTCGAAGTATTTACCAAAGCTCTGGCTATAGAACTATCCAAAGTCAAAGAAAAAGTCCGCGAATTGTCAATCGATATCAAAATCAAAGAAAAACATGGCCACCAGATAGCCTTGACCCCAAGGCAAATAACTCTGGTAGAATACCTGAATGCCAATGGTGAAATAAATATGGCTATCGCTCGCAAATTGTTGTCTATGGTTTCGGAAGATACAATCCTTCGTGAATTTAAATATCTGACTGAAAATGGAATAGTGGACAAAAAAGGCTCGACCAAGGCTGCCCGTTATATACTGAAAAAATGAATATGGCACAAGACGCACAAATGTTTTATATCATGCTTGCGCTACCTTCACTTTTTGGCCTGACTTTGGTAAGCGAGGGGATATATAAAATGGCGACTTATCAAGAGGGAAAGATTAATATAATTTTGGGAAGTCTATTTTTGGCGGTGGTCGTCTTTGGTTACTTTTATCTGAAAGATTATCTGAGATAATGGATTTTAATGTCTTTTCACAATATCTTCAAAAACTTGAAGGAATAGCTAGCCGCAATGAGATGACGGTGGTACTTGCCCAGATGTTTGGTGAATCTTCATCTGAAGATGCAAAGCTCCTTTCATATCTATGCCAGGGTAAGCTTGGGCCTGCATATAAGTCGCCTGATTTTGGTATTGCTGATAAAAGTATGGTTAAAGCTCTGGGTCCTGAAGCAGAGAAACTATTTAAACAAAAGGGTGATTTGGGCTTGGTAATTGAAAGTATAAAATCCAAAAACATAAATTCTAATAACCAAATAAACTCTAAATCATTAAATATCAAACAAGTTTACGATAAGTTATGGGAGATCGCTATGATTTCAGGAATAGGTTCGCAAGACAAAAAGCAACAATTAATAATTAATTTATTGGCTAAGGTTGATCCGATCTCGGCAAAATATATTGTCAAAATGATCCTGGGAAAACTGCGGACGGGTTTTTCGGATATGACTATTCTCGATAGTCTGTCCTGGATACTAACAGGAGACAAAAAACTCAAACCCCAAATAGAAGAGATGTACAATGTAAGGGCAGATTTGGGACAAATAGCCATGCAAATCAAGCAAGACATACAACCCAAGCAACTTGATCCAGAAATCGGGACACCGGTACTTATGGCTAAATGTGAGCGGGCAGAAACCGCTCAGGATATCTGGGAAAGATTGGGAAGGTGCGCAGTAGAATACAAGCTTGACGGCCTTCGAATTCAAGCTCATATTGGTGAAACTGTGACTTTATTTTCCAGAGGACTCGAAAATGTAACCTCCATGTATCCTGACATATGTGAAGGATTGGCAAAACAAATCAAACACGATTGTATTGTAGAGGGGGAGATGATTGCTCTTTCTAAAAATGGCCGGTTTTTGCCATTCCAAGAAACCGTCCAGCGCAAGCGGAAATATGATATTTTGGAAATGCTGGAGACAGTCCCTCTCAAGATATTTCTCTTCGATGTGTTGATGTTAGATGGGGCAAATGTGATGAATGAGGCAAATGAGAAAAGAAGAAAACTTTTGGAGAGTCTCGTCACACCAGGCGACATAATCAAACTTATGCCAAGAATCACAGCTAACTCCGAAAAAGCGATTGAGGAGTTTTTCCAGCAATCTCTAAAAGCCGGGACTGAGGGGATAATTGCCAAGAAGCTGGATGGAGGATATGCGGCAGGAGCTCGGGATTTCAATTGGATCAAATACAAAAAGAGTTATCAAAAATCTGCCCTGGCTGACACGTTGGATGTGGTAGTCATGGGCTATGACGAGGGACAAGGCAAGAGATCCAAGTTTGGCATTGGCGATTTTTTGGCTGGAGTATATGATCCTGAATCTGACAAATATTTTACAGTGGCAAAGGTGGGAACGGGATTGACAGATGACGAATGGCAGCGCATGGCTTCAAATCTCAAATCTCAAATCTCAAATCTCAAACCAACCAATTACGAAGCAAGCAAGTCCATGAAGTGTGATCATTGGGTGGAGCCAAAGATAATGGTGGAACTTTTGGCTGACGAAATTACGAAGTCTCCGATGCATACTAGTGGGTATGCATTGAGGTTTCCTAGACTAGTTTCGTTTCGGGAAAAGAAGCCCACCGATGCTACCTCTATGAAAGAGCTGGAAAAAATGGTTAAATTACAAAAAGATCGGCGGTGATTAGAATGGCAGTAAAATCAACTAATTCAACAACAAGTCTATCTCCCAATGTCGCAGGAGCACTTTGCTATGTACCAGTAGTGGGATGGGTAGCATCTCTCGTACTCTTGATAGTCGAGAAAAATCCGACAGTTCGCTGGAATGCCGTACAATCATTACTTTTGTCTGGCGTTTTGTGGCTTGTGGGAGTAGCTTTGACCATGACTCTGGTTTTGGCCTTGCTCAATTTCCCGATCATGATCGCAGGTCTAATATTAAATTTGGTCTTGGCCGTCAAGACTTACAAGAACGAAACAGTCAAGTTACCAGTCCTGTCAGATTGGACTGATAAAGTATTGAAAAAGGTATAATCAAACCATGAAAATTATTCTTGGTTTAGGCAATCCCGGTGTAGAGTATGCGAATACTCGTCATAACGCCGGGATTTTGCTTGTTGATAATTTTTCTCAAAAATTATCAAGTCCTTATGGCTGGCGTAGAGAAAAAAATAAATTTATCTTTAAATCAGACAAATTTACCCTAATTAAGACGGCCAGTGTGTTTATGAATGAAAGTGGAAATCTTGTCAAAGATTTCCAGTACCTCACCCCTGACCCCTCTCCTAATTTAGGAGAGGGGAGTTTGTTTGTTGTACACGATGATTTGGATATAAAATTGGGTGAATATAAAATCCAAAAAGGAATGGGACCAAAAGTGCACAATGGAGTGCTGTCTGTAGAAAATAAATTAAAGACTAAGGATTTTTGGAGAATCAGAATAGGTATTGATAACAGAACTACTCCAATTGATGGCGAAACATATGTATTGCAAAAATTCTCTCCTGATGAAAGAAAAATATTGGATTCTGTCTTTGAAGAGATTTGTAAAAAGCTGATTTGATTTAAGACCATTCGGAACTTGAGACTGCGCTTCTCGGATCCCATCCCGCCCCAAATACTGTTATATTAAAGACATGCAGTCGCTTGGAAACATTTTAAAAACAAAAACTGTCGATAAAAACAAATATATTTTCCGTGAGTTTCAGGATTATGGAGTGCGACTGGCTGAAGACCTAGGAGACCTGGCTCACAAATCACTCTATATAAGACTGGCAAAGACGGTGGACCGCCAAATCCTTGAGCAATGCAAGAGATTTGTGATAGACAGTAATGCCAACAATAAAGGCGCGCTTTTTATGTGGAAGATGAAACAATTACATCAGAAAGTACATAATACTTGACATTATTATGTAACTAATATAATATATTTATATTAGATATGAATTATCAGCAGATAATACCGGTAACTGAAGCCAGACCAATTTTAGGCAGATTGGTGGAAAATTTGAGTATTGATAGTGTGATAGGACTTACCAAGGGGGGTCGAGTTATGGGTGTCGTCATCAGCCCCAATTATCTAAATCTACTTCAAGCTAATACCAAAAAAGTATTGTCTAAAACTTTTATAGACGAGACGACAAGTCCATATATCAGAGATTTTACGGATGAAGAAATTAAAGAATGGCTCAAGGAAGACGCGCTTGTTCCTTGATTCAAGCGTCTTATTTTCTGCTGTCTGGTCGGTTACGGGTGGAGCGGCTAAAATTATTTCATGGGCTTCGGAAAATAAAATAATTGCTGTAGTCTCCAAAAATGTAATCGCTGAGGTGGAGTCAAATGTGGGTAAAAAGATGGCTGAGATATTTTGGCCAAGACTGGAAACCCTGCTCTTGTTTCTCGAAATTGACAGGACGACAACAGATAAACAAGAATTTGAAAAAGCCAAAGAAGTAATAATCTCAAAAGACGCGGTGATATTGGTTGATGCCAAAAGATGCAAAGCTGATGTTTTGGTAACTCTAGACAAGAAAGATATGCTACAACTAAAGGTTCGCAAATTCATGCATCCTATTAAGATTATGACTCCGGGAGAAGTGATAAAGATGCTAGAATTTAATAATGCCCAAGAAGAAATTAACAACTGATTGGCTGAAAAGTAAAAAGATACCCATGGTCTTGATACCGGGCTTGATACTGGCCGGAGTCCTGGGCTGGAACGGAATAAATCAACTGGAAAATTACAAGCAAAATAAAATTATTTTTCCTGATTCTGGCTTTGTAACTAGCGTAGTTGATGGTGATACATTAACTCTAAACACTATTACTGTCAGATTGTATGGTGTTGATGCACCGGCGAGCGATGCCACTTCTTCCAATTTTCTCAAATCATTGCTTCTCAATAAAAAAGTCTGGCTCGAGTATGACCGGTATCAGGATGATAAATATGGCAGAGTATTGGCCTGGATATGGATTGGGTGTGAAGAAACGCCCCGGTTTAGAAAAGTAAGCTATGACAGGAGGTCACCCAATAATCCCACAAATGGCTTTGTGAATAATCCCGATGGTTGCAAAAAAGGCAAGTTGGTACAAGAGGAACTGGTCCGAGCCAAGATGGCCGTACCCCTAATTTATAAGTATAAGGGAGAGGGGAAGTATGAGGGGAGAATAAAGGCTGTCATGCGATAGGCATGCCGTGGGCATACGGTGGGCATACAGTTGCCGGCAACAGATTAAGAAATTTCGTTCTGGTTTCATTATCTAGATCTTTGGCAATTTTCTGAACATACGCCATAAAATATTCAGTATTTGTTGCCGACGTTAATAATCGACAAAAAACAGAATATAGGATTGCATTGGAAAATAAATCGATATTATTGGGATCAGGCAGGAAAGAAAAATATTTTAAGGTATCAAACCTAAAAACTTCCTGTTATACTTAAAGGAGTCAGAATTTAGATGGAATCACAAAGATCAAAATCTTTATCAAGTTTTACTCAAAGATTTTTGTCTAAACCCGTTATCTAAAGTACTCTAGACCCTAAATAAATTAGACGAAGGATGTAGCTATTTAGTGAGTGGGGAAGGGCTGGGCATGGCATTTATGCTTTCTGTCGAGGAAATAAGTATTCCAATTTGAAAAGGGATAATCAAAACTTGTAAAGAGAAGTGAATTCAGCTAGATTTAGTACTTGACAAAAA
>JACRNA010000029.1 GCA_016219445.1 Candidatus Amesbacteria bacterium | reverse complement strand
TTAGAAATGGAACAAAAAACTATCGAATTTATCAATAAGTACAATTTAGAAAAAAGATTAAAATCTTTAAGTTATAGAACACCAGATGCTTTTCTCAAAGAGAAGAAAAACGTCTCTATACAACGTATCGTTATCTAACATATAATATCACTAAATGAAGAATTATAAAAACACTCTTATTTTAATTTCCTTTCTGGTGATGCTGGTGGTGGTAATTTTTGGCGTGCGTATTCTGCTTCGTAGTTCACTATAATTTCGGCAATCTCTGGCACTGTCTTTTCTGCCTCTTCTCTCTTGATATCTTTGTTTAAAATTACCAAGATATATGGTTTTGTTGGATGTTGTACGATTCCTGAGTCCGCCCAAACCCCATCGTCAGTACCGACTTTGTGAATCAATCGGATATCTGGATCCAGGCTTGGAGTAATGCGGTCTTCAAAGATACTATCTTGAAAAGATTCCCATATTTCTGGCTTTTTATAGATATCTTTCCACATCTCAACTACGTCCATGGGAGTTGTGCTATTGTCGGCAAATGAAGTATTGATCATGCCCATATTTTTTATCTCCGCTTGTATTTTGTCTCTACCCAGACCATCAGCAAGGGTTGTCGTGGCATCATTGTCCGAATATTTTCCCATGGCAAAAACTAATTGTTTTCCGGTGTATTCTCCGTACGTTTTTTCCAATCCCTCTTGAAATGCCGAAATCATAATCGGCACCTTGAGAATTGAAGCACCTTTAAATTCCACGTCTTCGTTTATACCATACCAGACTTTGTCTTCGAGCCTATAGACCACAATTCCATACAGACCGGTATTTACGGCTAATTTTTGTCTGATTTTTTCCAAGACTTCTTGGGTTCCCCTATTGGTATCGCGATTGACCTGATTAACAAGGTAACTAATCCGAAAAGGTCTAAACCAGATAAAATCTTCTTTTTTAATATTTTGGGTTCCTAACCATATAATAAAACTGATAACTCCGCAAAATAAAAACAAAAACAACAAAGCTTTTCGGTTGTGTGGGGTTGGTTTCATATCAGATTCGGAGGTGTCTGACCTAAAGAAAAAGCTACCAGATTGGCAACTGCAGTCTTACCCATGGCCAGCCTGGCGCTCTTGGTCGCAGAGGCAATATGGGGAGTCAAGATGACATTTGGCATTTCTATCAATTCTGGTCTGGGATACGGCTCATTTTCCCAGACATCGAGAGCTGCTCCGGCCAAAGATCCATTTTGCAGCAACTCCAACAACCCTGATTCATCAACGACCGGTCCACGGGCAGTATTTATTAAGATTGCCCCTGATTTAAAAATAGTCTTACTGTTTATCATGTGTCTGGTCTCTGGTGTTAGGGGGACATGAAGAGATACGACGTCTGCAGATAAAATTACTTCTTCCAATTTTGTATTACTGGTGCGGGAGTGGGTAATAACCTTCATACCAAAAGCGGCCGCTTTGGTAGCGACAATGCTCCCAATCCGACCAGCTCCAATTACTCCCAAAGTTTTATTTTTCAAATCGGTGCCGATAAATATATCCGGTTCCCATCCGCGGTAGCCCACATTCTTGGCAAAATTGGCAGCCGGCTCGAGCTGACGGGCGAGTGCCAAGATTAGACTCCAAGTAAATTCGCTTACTGCTTCATTGACTTCGTCACAGGGAGTATTTGTTACTAAAATGTTTCTTTTTTTGCATTCTTCTACGTCAATATTATCGTAGCCCACGGCATAATTAGCTATTATTTTTAAGTTCTTTCCTTTGTCCAAAACTTCCTTGGTTATTTTGTCAGTTAGTAAACACAGCATGCCACCATATGTTTCATCTAGATCATTTATTTTTCCCAAAGTGACGCTTTCTTTTAGAGACTCTACCACCTCTTCATAAAACGGAATCTTGTAGGTCACCAATATTTTCATAAATCTATCTTATCAGAAAGCCGTAGGTATTGTAAAAACATTCCAGGAGTCATAATAATTATGTCCAGCTCTCGCTTTATTTTATCTATTTTGTAATGTTTCAAGTTATAAGTAATCAGGAATTTTACCTTGGCCTGTTTTGCCCCTGCCACTATGTAAGCATCATTTGGATCAATAGAATAAACCGAATATTTTATTACATTGTCAATTGTCACTGTCTCTAGTTTTGGCAGGGGTTTATTTATATTCAATCTTGTTTTTACGATTTCCAGTTCTTTTATCGACAAATTAGAGACAACCTTTTTGATATCAAAATTATTTATCAGCTCTGACGCTACACCAGTATCTGAAATGAGAGAAGAGATTATTACATCTGAATCGACAAACACTTTCATATTTGAGTCCGCGCTTCACTCAGGGCATCTTCGATCAT
The DNA here is from genome assembly GCA_016219445.1 of Candidatus Amesbacteria bacterium. GTDB lineage: Bacteria > Patescibacteriota > Microgenomatia > CAZETR01 > Amesbacteraceae > JACRNA01. The sequence continues at coordinate 15,485 of JACRNA010000029.1, read as the reverse complement.
TGCGATATTCTTTTTGTCCTCTTTTTCGGCAAGGTACAGATCATAATCAAGACCAGTCAAGGCAAATGAAATAGAATTAGCAGGAATACGGTAGACACTACCTATTTTTTTGGCCAAAATCTCTCCTCTCTTTATGAGGTCATAAACCGTATTGCTACTCAATTGTAGTATCTCGGCTACTTGGTCTGTAGTATATACTTTGGTACTATTCATGATTATATGGTACTAAATATGACTAAGCTTGTCAACAAGTAGATCTTGACAAAGAAGAAGAAGAAGAAGTAAAATAATCCGCAAGATGGCGAGAAAAGGAGGTGAATTTCACACTTCTCCGGGTTCTGCTCAATCTAAAAGAACTTCAACCTGTTTGTTTGGATTGCGTACAACTCCTGAGGGTAGTAGGGGTCAGGAACTTAATGATGCCCTACAGTTTCTTAGGAGATTTTCTCCAAGGTTAACAAACCTTTTTGTGGACCGACGAAGCCAAGGACTGAAGCGGAGTTTTTAGAACCCCAAACCAAAGCCTCTTCAACAGATTTTTTGTGCATAATTGCCCCCATGAAACCAACAGCAAAAGCATCCCCTGCTCCAGTGCGCTCTACAACTGGCGCTTCTACTATTGGGGCAAAATAATCTTTTTGGCCATCAAAGCAATACGCTCCGGCTGGTCCATCAGTTACCACGACAATTTTTGGACCGAGTTTTGCTAATTCTCGAGTGAGATCGTGACCACCCAAATCGGTCTTTAATAACTCGTTTCCTTCTTCGCGATTTACAAAAAGCAGGTCGGCGACAGCTAACACTTCTTTAATTTTATTTTCCTTAATCTGCCGAGACCCAGGATTAAAAGCTATTTTGGTGTTGTGAGCTTTTGCCCAAGAGATGGCCTGAGCATAAAACTCCTCATAATTTTTTCCGGCAGTTGTTAGATATATCCAGTCCGATGTCACATCGGAGTCAACGTCAAAGCCCGCGGCCATCGACGGATAATATGACAATATTGTCCGTTCTTCCTGATAATTTATGACTACTCCAAAACCCGATTCCACGGGCAATTGTTTGACAAATCTGGTCTCCACTTTTTCTTTTTGTAAACTTTCCAAGACCATCTTGTCTGAGTATCCTGATCCAAGCGCACCCACCATCGCCACTTTTAATCCCAAGCGTGATAGACCCACTGCGTTGTTGCCAGTATTTCCTCCGACTGCAAATTCCAAACTTTGAACGGGGATTTTTTCTCCGAATCCCAGCTCAATCATACAGCGTTTGCGGTCAATACTGCAGACTTCATCCACCTGATCTTCAGGAAGCTTTACAAAAACATCCATTCGTGCAGGACCTAGACTCAATACATGATATTTCATTTGAAAATTATTTCAGCTAACCTTTTTGATAATCCAATCGGATCTGAACTCTGCCAGATATTTCGCCCGACGGCCATGCCCATAGCTCCTGATTGCATAATTTCTTCTGCTTCTTTTAGAAACTCTGTCTCTTCTTTTTTGACTCCCCCTTGAGCCAAGACTCCGGTTTTACCGGCAGACTTGACCACCCAAGAAAAACTTTCAACGTCTCCTGTATATGGTACTTTTACCAGATCCGCCCCCAACTCTAACCCCAGTCTTGCTGCATAGGCGACAATGTCGCGGGAGTTTTCGAGATTTTTGACCGATTTTCCGCGGGGATACATCCAAGCGATAACCCGAAGATTGTTTTTATGGGCTTCGTCCTCAATTAATGAAAACTCTTGCATCATTTTAGCTTCATGCTCACTGCCCACAAAGATTGTATATCCCACCGACTTTGCACCCAATTCAATAGCCTTGGCAACCGTGCAAAGTTGGGGTGAATAGGGATCTTTGTCTGGATGCAATCTGGTTTTGCCATTTAATTTTATGATCAGAGGCAAGCTTGTTTTATATTTCTCGGCAATTCCCTCGTGATAAATAATACCGGTAAACACACCAGCTTTTTCTCCAATGTCAATTATTTTTTGGGGATCGACATTAGTATCACCAAAATCCACCGGCCCATGTTCAAACCCTTGATCATAGGCCAGTAGAAATTGTTTCATAAGACAAGTATATCACCAAAGTGACTACTCGTTTCCTAACAAGAAATACAAAGCGGCGACAACCGACAAGATACCAACTACCATCTGGAGCGATACTCCATACATCGACCACTTCAGAAGTGGCATCATTTGAGTTGGCAACATGTGACCCAGGCCTCCCAAGAGTAATAGAGACCAGCCTACAGTCGCCCATTTGCCAGAGCAAGAACAACCGCAAGAATCACACTTTTTACTTGTTACTGTGTTACTTTTTTTAACTGCCATTATAATCACCGCCTTCTTGCCCGCCTACAACCGCTCTTCAAGTCGTGTACGATAGGAGGGTTTCCTTATTATAACTTTTTTAACCATCTCTTTTATTTTAGCAACACTCATTCCATATTTTGCAAGGAGTTGATCCGGATCACCAGATTCACCAAAAGAGTCTTGCATGCCGATAAATTCCATGGGAATAGGATAGTTCGCTGAAAATAGTTCCGAAACGGCCGAGCCCATTCCCCCAGCCACTTGGTGTTCTTCAACTGTCACCACAGCCCCACAATCGCGCGCAACTTTGAGAAGTGCCGCTTTGTCCAAAGGCTTAATTGTATGGTTATTGATGATAGTAGTTTTTATGCCTTCATCGTTTAATTCTTTTGCAGCAACTAAAGCTTGATAGACCAATGGCCCACAAGCAATTATTGCCACATCCTGACCATAATTTTCCAAGATATCTATGTGACCTATTTGGAATTTAGAATTTTCTTGAGTAATTATTGGAGTAACCTCACGGGTTAGTCGTAGGTAACATGAACCAGGGATTTTTGAGATTTCGATTGTTGCCTGTTTTGCCTGTATTGCATCGCATGGCACTACCACTGTCATATTTGGCAAGACCCGCATAAGAGCAATGTCTTCGAGAGCTTGGTGGGTCGCTCCATCGGGACCAACCGATAAGCCGGTATGGCAACCAATAATTTTGACGGGTAGATTTGAATAGCAAATCGAGACTCTAATCTGATCCCAGTTGCGCCCGGGGGAAAAGACAGCGTAAGAAGTAATAAAAGGAATTTTTCCGCAGGCAGCAAGTCCCGCCGCAATTCCCGCCATATTTTGCTCAGCCACGCCACATTCTATAAATCTTTCTGGGAATTTCTTGGCAAAATCAGCTACCTTGGTACTTTCTGTTAAATCAGCTGTTAGTACAATAATGTTCTTATTTACTTCACCTAATTCTACTAATGCTTCTCCAAATCCATCACGGGTTGATCGTGCCTTTTGATTTGAGAATTGAGATAGAGATAGAGAGCTATTTGGCATTTTTTCTTTTTATCAATCCACTTAACATTTTACATATTTCGTAGACTGATCCTTTTGCCATATTATAAAAATTTGATTGTTCTTTGAGTGATTCTCTGCCTGAACCTTCGGCGATATTATTACTTATTGAAAGCAATGCTCTTCTTAATTGATCCCCAAATGAATATTGATGTTTAGGGGGCAAATCTTCCGCTATCTTAAAACCAATTTTTCCCAACTCAATGGATTTTTTCCAAACTTCTAACCTTTGAAATTTAAACATATTTCTCTATCTCTATCTCAAATCTCTATCTAACTTATTCATATGAAATTTTCCCTCCCAATGAACGCAGTTCGCGCAGGGCTTCGACAGCTTCAGGCCAAGACGGGGGTTTACCATGCCAGTTAAAGTCAGACTCCATAAAGTCCACTCCATTTCCAGGAATGGTATGAGCAATGATGACGGTCGGGTTTTCAAAAATAGCTTTGGCTTTGTTTAAAGCATTGATAATCTCTGGGATATTATGACCATCGACTTCGATAACTGACCAATTAAAAGATCTAAATTTATCGGCCAAGGGTTCCAGCGGCATAACATTTTCGGTAAAGCCATCAATCTGAATATTATTGCGGTCAATAATGGCCGTTAATTTATAGAGATTATTTTTCCCGGCAAACATCATGGTTTCCCAACTTTGTCCTTCTTGAAGCTCACCGTCAGACAAAAGACAAATTGTTCGCCAGTCAGCTTTATCCATTTGGGCAGCCAGTGTATGGCCAATGGCTTGAGAAAGTCCTTGGCCAAGAGGGCCGGCAGTGTTTTCCACACCTGGTAGGCATCGATAATGGGGATGTCCCTGAAGTCGTGTGCCTATTTGGCGTAGCGTCAGTAATTCATCTTGGGGGAAATACCCTGCCCTGGCAAGAGTGGCGTACCAGACAGGACAAATGTGTCCATTACTAAGTAATATTCTATCTCTATTTGGATTCCAAGGATCTTTCGGATCTAGATTTAGAGCCTTTGAAAAATAAATCGCAGTAAACACATCGGCCATTCCCAGTGATCCTGCACTATGCCCACTTCCCGCAGCTACGAGCATAGAAATCACATCTTCGCGTATCTTTTCCGCAACCTGATTCAAATCATTCATATTTGAAAAGCTTTTTCGTTGGGACTCATTTTGTGCTTACCGTTGTCCTTCATTGCCACTTCAAACATATTCAGAGCCGCCACGACTTCTTCGGGTGATTCAACCACCCTATAAACTTGGAGATTCTCTGGACGCATGATCATTTGTGAGACCATGACTACCATGATTTTTTCCCAAAACTTGCCATACAAAATAAGAGGCTTGGAGTGACCAGAATACAAGGAAGCCAATTCCCAAGCCATCCCAAATTCAGAGATCGTCCCCACTCCACCCTTAAATATCACATAGGCTTGGCCTACTTCCAAAAGTTTCAAAGTCCTCTCCAAGTAATTTTTAGTTTTTATCTCTTTATCAAACTTATTGTTTAGGTCACGTCCTTCGAAATTGGTGATGTCTTTGGGATAAAAAGTTACACCCACAGTGTCACCTTTGGCCGATTCTGCCCCTGCTGTCGCAGCCCTCATCGTCCCCGGCCCTCCCCCGTCAACGACAGCATAGCCATTTTCAGCTAGTATTTTTCCGACCTCGTAAGCATCTTTGTAAACTTGATCGTGGGGAAGAGCATCGGCAAAACCAAGACAAGAGACGGTATTTATTTTTCGTACTTTTGGCATTATTTCCATGATAACATTCTTTGCGCCCCCACCACAACCTCATCAACACCGAGTGATTCTAATTTCTCTAGGTGTTCTTGCTTTACTCCACCATCTACTGCTATCTTAAAGTCTCCCAAGTCTCGTAAGCTACTTAAGTTACTTATTTTTTTCAATATCCCAAGATCTAATTCCTGTCCCCCATGTCCCGGTTCAATTGCCATCAAATTTACTAATTTTAGTTTTGGTAAATATGGCTTTATGGACTCGATGGGTGAATGAATATCCAGGGCCAAACAGTCAAAACTCTCAGGACTGGAAATACTTTCCATCTGGACAATAATTCGGTCAAACTTATTTCTGTCTTTTAAATATTCTTGGAGATTTCTTTCCACGACCATGAGATGAGCATCCATTTTAAAAATAGAGTTTGCTTGGCTCGGAAAAATTGTTTTATTATTGGTATATTCTCCGTCTATGAAATCTACTTGAACACGATCAAATTTATGCGAAACCCGCGCCAGCAGATTCTCAAATTCCTCGAGGTCATTGGCTAAAATGGCTGGAATAATTTGCATACTTGCTCCACTAAACGATTCGCATAACCCCATTCATTGTCATACCAAGCGAGGATCTTGACCAGATCGCCATCAATTACTTGGGTAAACTCGGTGTCAATAATGGCAGAGTATGAGCTTCCGATTATGTCTGATGACACCAAGTGATTTGGAATTCCATTCTGTCCCGAAATGCCCAAAATATTTTTTAGATTCGTGTGTGATGCCTCGATAAGAGCTTCATTTATTTCCTTGCGGGTGACTTTATTTTTGGTCAAAAAGACAAAGTCGGCAATTGACCCCGTAATTACAGGAACGCGCAAGGAGACTCCGTCAAAAAGTCCTTTGAGTTCTGGAATCACTTCTGTCGTGGCGATGGCAGCTCCTGTTGATGTTGGAACAATATTGGCGGCAGCAGCTCTGGCACGACGGAGATCTTTGTGAGATGCATCTTGGAGAGATTGGTCATCGGTATAGGCATGGACTGTGGTCATCATGGCTTTGAGAATTCCAAATTTACTGTGAATGACGGAAGCCACAGGTGTAATACAGTTGGTTGTGCAAGAAGCGTTAGACATGACAACGCCTTCTTTCGATTCATTAACACCCAGGACATAAGTTCCTACGTTTCCTCCTTTGGAGGGCGCTGAAATTATCACATGTTTCGCCCCGGCTTTGGCGTGCTTGAGCGCCCCCAATTCATCGGTAAATTTGCCTGTGCATTCCAAAACTACATCGACACTTAGCTCTTTCCAGGGCAATAATTCCGGATCTCGCTCTGCCAAAACCGGAATTTTCAGTCCCATGCTATTAATTATTAAGTTGTTTTGGTCATTCTCTATCTCTATCTCAAATCTCCGGTAAGTCGTATCGTTCATTAGTAAATGGCACCATCCCGCTGTTTCCATCGAACCACTAGTGTTAATTGCTACTAGCTCAATTTGATTGTGAAACTTAGTCAGGATTATCCTAGCAGCTAATCTTCCTATTCTTCCAAAACCATTTATGGCAACGCGTATCATATTTATAGTATACATATTCCCCTCTCTTAAGTTAAGAGAGGGGTTAGGGGTGAGTTATGTCAGAGCTTCAATTCCCACCAAAGTCCCAGAAGACAAATACTCCAGCATGGCTCCGCCGCCAACCGAAATCCAATCAAATTTATTTTTCAATTTAAATTTTTCCAGGGCTGCCTCGGTATCTCCCCCACCGGCAACTTTATAGGCCTTGCTATTAGCCACTGCTGTAAATATTTTTTTTGTTCCCTCTGGGACTTCCTCATATTTACCCATTGGTCCAGCCACTACGATAGTTTGAGCAGTTGAAATTAGAGATTGGTAATTAGAGATTAGAGAGCCGGAAATATCAAGTCCGTCTGGTCGAAGATCGACACCGGATAGTAATCCCCCTCGCAAGACTGTCCAGCCTTTTTTCTCCAATTCATCTGCGCATTTGGCCTTGTCAAAAGTTTTTGCACCCCCAATAATCAATAGGCCTTTATCAACAACTTTTAATTTCTCTATCTCTATCTCAAATCTCAAACCAACTCCTACTTGTTTGCCAGAAGACTTCATAAGCCGGGGAAGTGCATCTATTGAACAGTGTTTGCGATGGCTGGTAGCGAAAGATTCATTAATATAGACATCCCAGCCCAAGGCTAACTCGACAGCCAAACTTTCATCATTGGCTTCTTCACGGGGGTCTGACCGCAAATCAAAATTTATATCCACTCCCAGTTCAATCACTTGGTCAATGTTTCCTTTGTGTCCGATTACTTTTATTCTTTCTGCTCCTCTGGTTCTCAGATATTCAATAATATCTAAGGTTGCTTGTCTGCGCGGACAGTTTTCTCCGGTCCATTCCAAATCTACCCGAACTATTATGTTTTTTTCAGCCACCAGTATGTCGTGAACCGCGATCATACAATTTTTTCAAATCTACTTATTTTTTCAATTCTTCTCAAATATCTTTCGCTTTCGATAAACGGTGTTTCCAGAAATTTTTCGACCAATTTTAGGGCGTGTTCTTCGTCGGTATTGTCCGAGGCTATAGCCAATATATTTATATTGTCGTCTTTTCTGGACGCGTGAACCTGGTCCTCAGCAAAACCTAAACCACATCTGACTCTGGGTAATTTGTTGGCCGCGATACTCACTCCCACTCCACTGCCGCAGATTACTATACCGCGGTTTTTATCCGGTGATTGGGAAACCTGTTCAGCCACCAAAAAAGTGCTCTCGGTAAAATCATCGTCATGATCATAAGCAAAAGGCCCCATGTCCTCAAATTCATATTCGCGGGCCACCAGCCACTTGGCAATCTTTGCCTTCAGATCATATCCCCGATGATCCGCTCCAAGATAAATCATATTTCTAAGCTTACTCTTAGTTTACCACCCAGAGCATCGGCCAACCTTTGCATAAAAGAAAGAGTCGGCTTTGTCTGAGCGTTTTCCACGCGCGAAATAACCGATTGCTTGGTTTTCATTTTGCGGGCCAATTGAGCTTGAGTCATTTTATTTTTGATTCGAGCTGAGATTAGAGCTCTGGCTACTTCATATTCTACCCGGGATTTTTCCCAAGCTTTTTTGACATCGGGATCTTGCATTAATAATTTTCTATGAGTTTTCCAATCCATGATTAATTAATATCACAATATTGTGATATAGTCAAATTTCATCCGCTCTTTTTATGGCAATTAACAACTCGTTTTTGGGAGTCTTCGGTAGAGACTCTATAAAATCAAGTACGGACTCCTTTCCTCTTCGATTCTTATAATATTCAATTTGCCAATTTGATCGCATTACTGTTATCTTAGCACCATACCACCGTTAACATCCAAAGTAGCTCCGGTTATAAAGCTAGCTTCTTCACTGGCCAAAAAAAAGATAGCATTGGCAATTTCCTCAGGTCTTCCGAGTCTCTTTAATAAAATCATATCTTTCAATTTTTCTACTCTTTCCGGATCATGCCGCCGCATCATATGGGTATCGGTCGGACCAGGAGCAACACAATTTACTCGAATATTTGGAGCAAGTCGTGTAGCCATGCTTTTGACAAATGCTAATACTGCTCCTTTTGTTCCTGCGTATATTGGATCAGAGGAGCTACCTTTCTGACCTGAAATTGATGAAATGTGAACAATACTACCAACTTTTAGATAATCCATTATTACCTTTGTGGTTATATACATTCCCTTCTCGTTTATAGCGATAATTTTATCTATATCATCGTCTGTGTAATCAAGTAGATCTTTTTTAAAATTAAATACACCCGCACAGTTGACAAGACTATCGACTTGGCCAAAGTCAGCATAAGCTTTAGCAAAGGCTTCCTTGATACTCTCACTACTGGCAATATCCATTTGATAATATTTGACGTTTGTCTCATCTTCCATTTTGTTTTGGCTATAAAATCCGGCCACCTGCCAGCCCATCTCCACAAATTTCTTGACCGTTGCCGCTCCAATTCCCCTACTGGCACCAGTAATAAATGCAACTTTCATATTTATATTCTACACGCTTCTGCTAATTTGCGCAGTTCTTTTTCAGGGTCCACCGCTTTGACTACATCAGTTGCCAACAAAAAACCTTTTGCCCCTAATTTTAATCCAATTTTAATGTCTTCCGGACTGTGGATTCCGGCGCCTATCAGAACCGGAACCTGGATATTGGAAGTTAGATGTTGGATGACATCTGGTTTTTCTGAAGACACCGATTTTTCTTTGTTGCCGATTAATTCTCGGGGTTCATAAGCTATATAATCTGGCAAGAATTTGGAAGCCCTGGCTGCTTCCTGAAATGAATTTACACAAACACAAAATGGAATTCCTACCACGGTACATCTAGTTGTTTGTATGGCTAATTCATCCCAAGGCAAGAGATAATCAGAGTGGTTTAATAAAGTACCATCCAAATTAGCATCCAATAACTCTAGTTTCTGGGTCCAACATTCGAGACCGGTCTCCTGACAATTCCAAAGATCGTTTTGTTGAACTGCGGCAATTATTTGGACTTGTGTCTCGTCTGATACCTTCTTGCAAATCTTGGCTAAATCGACAGCATCTTTTCCACTTACGTATTTCTTGAAATTTACTATAATCATTCGACAACTAGTTTACCAACCATTCCCATCGAGCGATGTTTACCAACCGAGCAATAATATTCAAAAGTCCCGACTTTTGTAGCTTCAAACTCCACCTCATCTTCTTCTTCAGCACCTATTTGACTTGTGGCCACATCAAATTCATCAATCACAAAATCATGAAAGCCTTCGGAGTTTTTGAATATTATCTTGACCGTATCACCCTTTTTGACCTTCATGGATTTGACGTCGTACTTAAAATTTGAGGCAGTAACTGTAAATTCTTTGATAGAAGAAGCTATTGTCGCCTCCGGAGTTGCGGTGGGACTGGCTACTATTATGGGCTTGGTAATTGGAGATTGGACTACAGGTGAAACAACCGGTTTGGCTGGATTGTTTTTGACGACTGCAAATACTACTCCCCCTACTACCAAGACGCTTACTATAACAACTAATGTTATTACCAAATTTTTATTCATACTTCTATTCTATGAGTATAACTACAAAATACAGAGTTGACAACCCCCTATTTTATAGTCACAATATAAATATGCTAAATATAGTCAATCCCCGGCCTGGTCAAGTCATAGCTGGCAATACTGTCGAGCTTATGGTTGGCACTCCAAGCTACAAAATAGTAGATTTTGAAAAATATACGAAGGCTACATCCGGACAGGGTCATCTCCATATTTGGGTAGACCAGACCAATTATTCCAAGACATCGGCTATCAAAGCTGTGTCAAATATTTACAAGTTGGAGAATCTTACCCCCGGATCCCATACAGTAACCGTAGAACTGGTCGCAAACAATCACGACTCTTTCTCACCCAAAAATATTTCCAGCGTTTCGTTTACTACTACTCCAGCGAAGTCAGAGCCAAAAAAGCTCCAATCTCCCCTAATGCTTACACTTATTACCTTAGTATTACTTCTGATAGCCTCTTACCTTATGCTTTCAAAACCAAAAGTGACCAAGAAATCTAAAAAATAACCAGGCTTTTGTAAACTTCTTTAAATGTCAATTCATATTCGTTCCAATTTTTTGCGGGAGTAGCCGCGGTAATTAGATATATTTTATTACTTTTCTGGGTTAGGGCTTTTTGACTCCCTTCGAAAGTCAGAATAACCCAGGATTCCACATAATCGCGGTCTCGGATTACCCCCGAGGCAAGGCTATCTACATAATCCGGAAAATTTAGATTGGTTGAAATTTGTTTTATTTGGATTGACTTATTATCCAAATAAAAGGCCGTACTCGTCTTGTCTTCGCGGACTAACCAATTCTTGGGATAGCGAATCCTAAAACCTTGTTTTTCATTTATATATGGACCCACCAAAGTCTCAGATTCTTTTAAGACTTTTGTTTGTTCCCAACCTTGACCATAATTAGCAGTTTCTTCCCTTTTCCAATTTTGATATTCTCTTATTGACCCTATCACTCCAATTACCCCAATTACCCCAATTAGCAAATTCTTCATAATTGTATTATACTTTATCTATGAAACTCAAATTCTTAGCGGTATTTGTGTTTGTAGCAGCAGCCAGTTTGAGACTGTCTTCCGACAAGAAATTTGCCTATCTAAATTTTACCGGCCTTAAGGATATTTCCAAGATTAGCTATATCTTGACTTATGATACCAACAGGGGGCAAAAGGGCCTAGAGGGAGGCATAAAACTCAAAAAAACTTCCAGATCCTCCAGAAAGCAAGTCTTGGGCACTTGTTCTTCTGGTAAATGTGTCTATCACCAAGGGATTAAGAATATAGAGCTGACTACGACTTTTGTAAATAAAAACGGGACCAAGACCACCACGACAACCAGAGTACCATAAAGCCAACTATATATCCACCCACCACGTCAATCACATAATGTTCTCCCAAATAAACTCTGGATATCCCAACCAAAATTATCATAAGTATCCCCAGTAACTTAAGTAGCTTATTTTTAGTGATATAGATTAGTATCCCCCACAGCACTACATAGCTTGCCACATGTTGACTGGGAAAGCCAAACCCCGTTTCCGAAGCACCAACCGGACGTGGTTCTGCCACTATTCTTTTTAGTATTTGGACTATTGCAATAGTAAATAGGTTAGCCGTCGCAAACAAACCCGCAAATTTATACTTATGTTGGCACAGAAACCAACCAACCAAAAGTGCCAACCCCACAAAAAACGGCACCATTTCGCCAGGGGCGCTTATCATTTGCATCAGGAATTGCATTTAGTTATTATACCCTATGGACTTTTTTTTATTAAATTGGATCCAAGGATTTACTCCTAAATCTTGGGATTGGTTCTTTTCCTGGTTCTCGGTATTGGGTAGATTTGAAGTCATTTCGTTTTTTGTCGTATTATTTCTCTGGCTTGGGTACAAAAATATATTTAAAGTCTATATAGGATTTTTTTGGTATTTTATGGGATTGGTCATGGAGTTTTTAGCAAAAACCATGTTTCATCACCCCCCACCGCCGCCAGCTCTTAATCGAACTCTTAATGTCCTAAACCTGCCCAATATTCATATTGAAAGCGATTTTTCTTTTCCCTCGGGACATGTCTATAGAATGACGTTTCTGGCACTAATTTCTAGTATCTATTTTCTAAAAACCAAAAATTATTTCGGCATTTTAATTACCTGGACTATATTTGTAGTAATGGTCTATTCGCGGATCTCACTGGCGGAACACTGGCCTTCCGATGTTTTCGGAGGTTTAATATTGGCAATTTTTATGCTCAATATTACTTTTTCATCTGCAAAGAATTGATACTAAATGTTAGTATACCACTATATGAAAAGGGTTTTTGCTATTATATTGACTTTGTTTGTTTTGGTTGGACTTACAACAAAATTATTTTATTGGCAGAAGGATCGGCACACCAAAGCGGTTCAAAAACTAAAGTCAGACTTGGAGAACAAAGGGTTGACCTTGCGCTTTGGGACAAGTCTTTGGAAAATTAAATCTTCAGATATTACATTGGTCTTTGATTATGGCGCTTCGGTCTCTGATGGCAATCGGCTTATCTATACTCTGAGTGAAAACCAGCTCATAGACAAAATATCCACAATCTCAGCAGAAATAGATATTCCGGCTGCTGACCCGGAGATTAAGATCGTGGAAAATCTGATCACCGTTTCGTCTGGAGAAAATGGTCAAAAGGTGGATGAGAGACGCTTGGTATCACTTGTTCGGGATAATATTTCAAAATCTATTTTTGAGATGGACATTCCTGTAGTTTTACTAAAACCCAAGATTTCTCAAATACAGGTAGAAAAGCTTCAAAAGAGGGCGGAGAATCTATTGAACAAAATGATTATTTTGACACACGACGGTCACACTTGGAATCTCGAATCCGACCAGTTGATTTCCTGGCTTGATCCCGATGGCTGGAAAACACCCCTTATCGAAACCTGGGTAAGCGACCTGTCTCTGGCAGTCAATGTTCCACCCCAAAATGCCCATTTCAAATTTATCGGCACAGGCAAAGTCGAAGAATTTTTACCTGCCAAACCGGGAGTAGTGCTTAATGATAGCGAGCTTGTAAAAATGCTTTTGGATAAATTTACAAAACTGGAGAAAGAAATTCAAAGTATAACCATGGATTTACCAGTCAAATTGACAGAGCCGGATATCAAAACTTCAGATGTCAATAAGCTTGGTATCGAAGAGCTTATTGGCCGTGGCCTGTCAGACGCATCAGGCTCTATTCCCAATCGCTTATTTAATGTCGGAAAAGCAGCCGAATCTATCAACGGCATTTTAGTTGCTCCAAACGAAGTCTTTTCGTTTATCAAATATATTGGCGATATTTCAGCGGCCACTGGTTACAAACCGGCTTATATTATTAAAGATGGCAGGACTGTCCTTGGTGATGGAGGTGGTGTCTGTCAGGTCTCCACTACTTTGTTCCGTACTGTTTTAAACGCAGGCTTGCCAATTCTTGAACGCACCGCCCATGCCTACCGGGTCCATTATTACGAGAATGACTCACAGCCTGGATTTGATGCCACTGTTTTTTCACCAAGTGTTGATCTAAAATTCAAAAACGACACCGGAAATTATATTTTGATCCAAACCGCGTTTGATAAAAAGACAAATAAATTGGTTATTGATTTTTATGGCACTAAGGACGGACGGGGAGTGACGCTTTCCAAAGCCCGTATTTGGGATGTTACTCCCCCACCTCCGGCTATTTACCAGGATGGTTCTACTCTCAACCGGGGAATAATCCAGCAGGTTGACTGGCCGGCCTGGGGAACTAAATCCGCCTTTGATTGGAAAGTTACCCGCAATGGTGAAACCTTGCAAGAACGGACTTTTTATTCAAATTACCGGCCATGGCAGGCAGTATATCTGCGTGGCACGCGATAGCATGGTCATTCAATTGTCATACTATGGTCATACATAGTCATAAAGAATTAATAAAATTAGCCAAAGACATTTTAGGTTTACATCCGGAAATTATTGCTCTGTCCGGACCATTGGGTGCTGGCAAAACGACATTAACCAAAGAGATTGCCAAGCAATTGGGCATCACCGAAAATATTATCTCCCCCACTTATGTCTTGGAAACTGAATATAAAATTCCAGACTCTGATAAATTATTTATTCATATCGACTGTTATCGAATGGAAACGCTAAACGAATTAATTAGACTGGGAATTGAGAAACGCATAAATCAAAATAATATAATTGTTATCGAATGGGCGGATAAATTCCCAGAGTTTTTCAAAAAATATTCTACTACCTACGTAAATATTTCACTGGGAGGAGATGAGAACGAAAGGACAATAGAAATTGTATGAAAATATTGGCAATTGAGACGAGCGCTGATGACACCGCAGCAGCGGTCGTGGAAAATACCACCATATTATCCAGTGTCAAAAATACTCAATTGGGACACGCGGATTGGGGAGGAATTTTGCCCTCTTTGGCCAAGCGAGACCACCTTGCCTACATTGATAAAGTCGTAAATAAAGCGATCTTAGATGCTAGATGTCAGATCTCAGAAGTGGGCGCAATTGCTGTAACCGCCGGACCGGGACTGGCCATTGCTCTGGAGGTCGGAATTTCTAAAGCCAAGATGCTTGCGACAAAATACAATAAGCCTCTCGTTGCTGTAAATCATATAGAGGGTCATCTACTCTCTCCATTGGCAAATAAAATAGATATTAACTTTCCAGCACTTGGTCTTGTAGTCTCAGGAGGTCATACAGAGTTGATATTAATAGAAGAAATTGGGAACTATAAAATATTGGCTCAAACGATAGATGATGCTCTGGGGGAAGCGATTGACAAAGCTGGGCGAATGCTCGGTATGCCCTACCCTGCCGGACCAGTCTTTGAAAAAGCAGCCGCTCTTGGCAATCCCAAGAAATATTTACTGCCTCTTCCTATGGCAGGCCGTGAAGACAGAAACGAATTAAGTTATTCTGGTCTTAAAGCTGCGTTTGGCAGATTAGTTAGTGAAGTCGGCACAGAAAATATTAATGACTTGGCTGCCTGTTTCCAAAACCGGGCTTTTGAGCATTTGATAAGAATTATCAAAAAATCCATTGAGCACTTTTCTCTGAGCACTGAGCACTTGTTGGTTGGCGGAGGAGTAATTGCAAACCAAGAGTTAAGAAAACGATTGACAAAGCTTGGTGTGGAATTGGGACTCGCTGTCCATTTTGCTCCTATGGAATTGACCGGTGACAATGCAGCCATGATTGGTATTGCCGCAAGCTTCAAATTTGCCAAAGGTTTATTTG
>JACRNA010000030.1 GCA_016219445.1 Candidatus Amesbacteria bacterium | reverse complement strand
TAAACAGACCTTTCTTTTTCCACAAAAAATACACTTTCTACCGAGGTAAAAAGATGTCAGACGTTTTTGAGACGATGTTTTGATCATAACCATGGGCTAATTATACCCTCTGATGGTTACGAATCTAACTAATTACCTAATAAAATTAGCTGAAAATTTCAAAATAGGTGATAAGGATTATATTAAGGATCAGATGGAGAAGACGGTAGCATCTTCAAAAACCAGAACTGTGGTTAACGATTCTTGGAAAGATCTTCTCGCCACTTCTTGATCTTGGCATGATTACCTGACAACAAAACCTCAGGAACTTTCCAGCCATTATATTCTTCGGGACGAGTGTATTGAGGGTATTCGACAGAATCGTCGTTGTGCGATTCTTCAGATAGCGATTCTTCATTTCCCAAAACACCAGGAAGTAGACGGGTGATGGAATCAACTAGGATCATAGCTGGAATTTCACCGCCAGAGAGAACATAATCACCGACCGAAATTATTTCATCAGCCAGATGTTCGTGAACCCGGTGGTCCACTCCTTCATAGTGGCCACAAATAATTATTAAATTTTGCTCCTTTGACAATTGGACAGCCTTTTTTTGAGTAAACTTTTCTCCTCCAGCGTCAAGCAAAATTATTTTACCTGTTCTTCCTGCCAATGCTCTTTCGATAATATCAACTCTCATAATCATTCCGGCTCCACCTCCATATGGTTTATCGTCTACAGACTTATACTTATCTGTAGCGAAATCTCTAATATCTATTAAGCTAATATCTAATATCTTCTTATCAATTGCCCGCCGGACAATAGAATAATCAAATGGCCCAGTAAACATTGGAGGAAAGAGAGTGAGGATATCTATTTGCATGATAAAATGAATTATATATGAAAATAGTCGTAATTATTCCCACCTACAACGAAAAAGACAATACCCCCAGGATGATAGAGGCTTTGGCTAGGGTTTTTTCGGATATAAAGCCACACAAAATGCATTTGTTGTATATAGACGGAAATAGTCCAGATGGAACTGCAGATGTAATTCGAAAATATCAAAAAAAGTACGATTGGTTACACGTCATAGTCGAAACTAAGAAGGAAGGTCTTGGCAAGGCCTATGCCAAGGGTATGGCCTACGCAATGCAAGAATTGCGTGCCGATTGGCTTCTGGAATTTGATGGAGATTTTCAACATCCCCCCGAAAGCATATCAGAGCTTGTTAAATATACTACAAGTTATGATTACATTCTTGGATCCCGGTATATTAAAGGAGGGTCAATACCCAAAGAATGGAGCCTGGAGCGCAAACTTCTAAGTGTACTTGGAAATCTGGTTGCCCGAGTATTATTAATATTACCAAATATACATGATGTAACGGGAGGTTTTAAATTGTCTCGAGTTAAGGGTTTTATGGATCAGTTTGATTTTGATAAACTACTCTCAAAAAGCTTCGCATACAAAATACATCTATTGTATTACATGGTTCAGAAAGGGGCTCGAGTTATAGAAATACCATTTATTTTTGGTAACCGCACTTCAGGTGAATCCAAAATTATCAAAAATGAATTGTTTGAAACATTAAGGGTTATATTTCTGTTGCAACAGAGAATTGTTAAGTTTGGCGTGACTGGATTTATCGGTTACTTGGTAAATGCAATATTTTTGCAACTACTTTCATCAAGCGGTGAATTGCTCGCTTGGTTAGTGTCTACGGAACTGGCAATTATTAGCAATTTTACTATAAATAATCTATGGACTTTTAGGTCTGAGAAGATTAGTGGCGTAGGTAAATTATTATTCAAATTTCTCCAGTTTAATTTGACTTCATCTGGCGGTTTGATCATTCAAAGTGTTCTAGGATTTGTGGTTGTAACCTACCTAAATGTTCCACGCCAACTAGCCTTGCCTATAATTATTGGCTTTATCGTTCTGCCTTATAATTATTTTATGTACACCAAAGTTATTTGGAAAGAAAAGGCGCCCAATCAGAAATAGCCACAATATTGTGGGTTAAAAAGTTTAGGGTATAAAAGTACAGGGGGATTATTAATAAAATTAAGGCTATTCTGACTTCTTTTCGCTTGAATAAATCGGAAAACCCATACAATACAATAGGAATTAACGGTAGACTGTATCTGGCGATATCGCGGTGAGAGACAAACAAAATTACACTATAAAATACCATGCCAAATATTCCCCAGAGCCGGTCTTTTTGGAATGCGTAATAGACACCCAAGCCACCGATCAGATATATCCAAATAATGTCCTCCAGCCAAAAAGAGCCAACCCAAGGCTGTGAACTATCAAATATTTTAAAGGGCAATGCTTGAAGGTGTATATTATCTCCAGAATTAAAATATGCCAAAAAGTCCCCAGTTTGAATCCTAAAGAATGTAAATAGTAAAAGTAAAGCCAGGGGAATAAGGAGTGTTGGCCAGATTTTTTTGTCAAACTTTGAAGCAAGAAAATATACTGGAAACAGCAATATTCCAGGGCTTTTGGTAAGAATTGCCAGCGCTCCAAAAAGTCCAGCCATCCAAAAACGCTTTAATTCAAAATATTTGAGTGATAAGAGAATCCAGAGGATAAATAAAGTTTCCGGGCTACCAATACTGCGGACAGCCCACATTCTGGGCCAAATAAATAAAAATACTAGAGCCATAAATAAGGCGTGCGGAACCTTCTTGTTTTTTAGTATTTCAAAAAAGACAATCGCAGAGGCGGCAGTAGCACCTAAGTTTATCAAAAGCATTGATTTAAGGGGATTCAAAAGAGGCAACCAGGAAATTAGCTTGGTGGCAATGGGATACAGCGGAAAGTGGGCAGGATAATATTCAAGAGGGAGATTAAACGAGAAATATTTTCCAATAGTTGCTTTATCGTACCAGCTTTTGGCTACTACTAGGTAATATGGACCATCAAAGTTTTGGTAAATTGTTTTTAACCCTACAACCCACCAGACCACTATGGTTGAGATTAATGTAACCAGAATGATAATGAGCCAATTCTTATCAATCTTCATGATAAAATCATACCATGAAACAGAGTCTTTCGGTTGTCGTACCTGCGTATAACGAGGAAGGAAACATAGTCAAGTGTATTACCACTCTGAATAATTTCTTTCAGAAATCAAGCTACGACTATGAAATTATAGTAGTGGATGATGGATCCAAAGATAAAACTGGAGAGCTGGCTCATCAACTGGCAAAAAAATACAAGAAATTGGTAGTTGTTCACAACAGGCCAAATAGGGGATATGGTGGGTCACTCAAGGCTGGTTTTGCCAAAGCAAAAAATGAATTTATTTGCTTTATTCCTGGTGACAACCAATTTGATATTTTTGAATTACCAAAAATGTTAGAAGTTATGATTAACGAACAAGCAGATCTTATTTCTGGCATCAGAGTAAATGACAATGATCCTATGCATAGAAAATTTGTCCGTTGGCTGTGGAACACTGGAATTAGGGCCATGTTTGGATATTTGGGATCAGATATTGATTGCGGATTTAAAATATTTAAGCGCGATGTATTAAAAAAAGTTAATATTCCGTCCGACGGTGCGATGATTGATACTCAGTTATTGGCTGGTATGCGAGCCAGAGGAATGAAAATTGTCGAAATACCAACTACTCATTTACCAAGAATGGCAGGTGAAGCAACTGGGGGAAATCTAAGGGTGTGGATCAAGGCATGGAAAGAACTGGCAGTTTTTTGGTGGCAGCTAAAAAATGAATTAATGGTCGAGAGAGGACTGGCGGTTTTCCGTTGGGAAGCCATACTTATGACACTGATACTCTTGGTCGCGGGATTTACGCGTATGTACAAAATCGATCAATATATGACATTTTTGGGCGATGAGGGACGGGATGCAATGGTAGTGCGTGACATGGTAATAGGCAAGAAATTTACTCTTTTGGGTCCGGGAACATCAGTAGGAAACATGTATCTAGGCCCACTATATTATTATTTACTTCTTATTCCACTATCACTATCACGTCTCAGCCCAGTTGGCCCAGCAGTTTTTGTCGGGATAGTTGGTATTGCAACAGTTGGTTTATTGTGGTGGTGGGGGAGACAATTATTTGGTAGGACTTCCGCACTTCTAATTTCTATTATCTATTCTCTATCCCCCACTATAATTATATATTCTCGTTCATCTTGGAATCCCAATATCATGCCATTTTTTGCCCTTCTTGCCATGTATGGAACTTGGAAGATCTGGAAATTTGGTTACTGGCGTTGGTTGGTTATTTCTGCCATCTCCCTAGCTTTCGTCCTAAATTCACATTATCTTGGATTGTTGTTAATACCGGTAATGACTTTGTTTGTAATATTGGCTCCAAGACCCCTAGACGCTAGACGCAATTTACTTATTCCCATGATCTCATTTCTAATTTTAATGTCACCATTATTGTTTTTTGATCTTCGTCATGATTTCATGAATTTCAAAAGTATCAAATTATTCTTTACCGACCGCCAGACAACAGTCAATCTCAAAGTCTACAAAGCTATTCCCAATCTCTGGACTATTTGGGAAATGATAATTTCAAGCATGTTGGTTGCCAAAAATAATCTATATACATTGACAACCTCGGTTATGATGATTATAGGACTTGGTTGGGTACTAAAGTCCAAAGTATCAAAAGATTTCTGGTTAGTCGCATTATGGTTGCTTTTTGGATTAGTGGGATTAGGCTTATACAAACAGCATATATATGATCATTATTTTGGTTTTCTCTATCCTGCTATATTTTTACTTTTGGGATACATCTTGTCAAAGATAAATAAATATTTGGCATTTTTATTAACTTCAATATTATTAATAATAAATATCTTAAATAACCCGTTTCGCTTTACACCCAACAACCAGTGGTCACGGACCCAAGAAGTTGCTGATTTTATTATAAACAAATCAAATTCTAAGCCCTTTAATTTGGCCCTTTTATCCAAAGGTAATTATGACCAGAGTTATCGATATGCCCTAGATATTAAAAATTCGCAATATAAAACCTTGCGTGAGCAAAATACCGATCAACTATTTGTCATTTGTGAAGATCCCGATTGCAAGCCAGTTGGCAATCCCCTGTGGGAGATAGCGGGATTTGGTTGGGTAAAAATAGATGACCTCTGGACCATGCCTTGGGGAGTAAAGATTTACAAGCTCGGACATTATGAGAAATAAAATAATTTTAATTTTGGTATTAGGATTGGGACTTTTAACTAGAAGTTATCAGTACCGAGATAGAGCTTCGTATACTCATGACAACGACCTGGCTGGCTGGGTAATAAAGGATATTCTGGTAGACAAGCACGTTCGTCTGATAGGCCAACTGACATCATCGCCTGGAATTTATATCGGAGGACTATTTTATTATCTTCAGATTCCATTTTATTGGCTTGCAAACATGGATCCCATTGGTGGGGTGTGGCTATCAATTACAATCGGACTATTAGGCGTTGCCAGCATGTGGTATGTCGCGGGGTTCACGCCTTCTCTTATTTATGCCTTATCTTTTTTAATTTCCAATACTGAGCGCGAGGTGGTGCCAACGACCCCGGTCTTTTTGTGGTCTATCTGGTTTTTCCATACTTTTGTCCAGCTCTGGAAAGGCAACAAAAAATGGCTATATGTAGTTGCAATATTAGTTTCCCTTATTTGGCATTTTAATTTGGCGCTCATTTTGGGCGTTCCTTTGTTATTACTTGCCTTTCTTAAACATATCAAAACATATTCGCCAAAGGAAATACTTTTACCGATTCTGTTGTGTTTTGTTTTAAATCTGCCACTATTGATATTTGAAGTTCGACATGGGTTCACACAAACAAGAGCCCTATTTGGAACCTTGACCACAGTTGGCGGAAAAAGCGTCTATACAGATAGATTAGGAAAACTTACTCAAACAATTAGATACACATTGCGTAATGCCAATAGAATTTTTATCGATGATTCTATAAAACTCAATCAATGGATTATTCCGTCAATTATTTTAGGCGGTATATTATTATTTTCGACTTGGCGTTGGTTAATGGTTGGCTGGATGGCTATGTATATCGCTTTCTTTTCGCTCCACCCGTTGCCATTGTCGGAATATTATTTAAATGGAATGACCATTGTCTGGATATTGGGTGCGGGCTTGCTTCTGAAAAAATTACCAAAACCAATTGTGGCAATAATATTAACTTTGTTTTTATATCATAATCTGGATAGATTATTTTCCTATCAGACAAATCATGCTGGATACATAGAGAGGAAGGCTATAGTCAGTTTTATAAAAGAAGATGCAGATAAGAACAATTATCCTTGTGTTTCGGTCTCATATATTACAAGTCCAGGAAACAATTTTGGTTATCGGTACTGGTTTTGGTATTTCAAGTTAAAAACAATGCGCCCGGATTCGTTGGCTCCAGTCTACTCAATCGTATTTCCACATGGCTATGTAGATAGAATGGACAAGACATTTGGCTCTTTGGGGCTCATATTTCCAGATTATTCAAGGTATACTAAGGAGGGGATTACCAAAAGCTGTTCAATCCCGGATCAAAATTTAACTGAATCCATGTTTGGATTTACCAAATAACATGAAACCATATTTATCTATTATTATTTCTGCATGGAACGAGGATGAAAACTTGTCCAAGGGGGCAATGGAAAAAATCCTTAAGTTTTTGACATCGAAAACCTATGAATGGGAACTCATCATAGTTGATGATGGATCTGATGATAACACCCTAGCCTCTTTAAATAAATATTCTGAAACAGAAAACCGGGTGAAAGTAATTTCAAGTCCCCATATGGGAAAAGCCCAGGGAATAATGACTGGTGTGGCAGCTGCAAAAGGAGAGATAGTTTTGACTATTGATATGGATCAATCTACTCCGATTTCTGAATTTGACAATTTCGTACAATATTTCAAACAAGGATCAGATGTAGTTTTTGGTTCACGTCAAAATAGAAAAGGAGCTCCGTTATATAGACAAATCTTAGCCTATGGAATGGTGGTATTGAGATTTTTAGTATTGAGATTGCCATATAGAGATACTCAGTGTGGATTTAAAGCCTATAAGAGAGAAGTAGCAAAAAAAATATTTTCTACATTACAAAAAATTCATCCCCAAAAGGTCGTGGTGGGAGGAGTGGTAAATCCGGGATTTGATATTGAGATATTGTATATTGCCAGAAAACTTAAGTACAAAATTTCCGAAGTCTCGGTCGCATGGCAATACGAAAACAGCAAAAGAGTCAGGTTTATAAAGGATGCCATTGCAGGAGTGAAAGAATTGTTATTGGTCAGATGGAGGTCAATCACAAATAAATATGTTTAAATTGTCAGTTATAATTCCAGCCTACAACGAAGAAATTAGACTGGGCACAAAACTGAAATCAGTGGTAGTTTATTTACACAAAAACTATCCTAACTTCGAGTTGATTATTGTAGACGATGGAAGTACTGACAATATGGCCGATGTGGTAAGAAAAGCACTTATCAAAGAACCTAGAGCAAAGTTAATTACATATGTCCCAAATCGTGGTAAGGGGTATGCCGTCCGGACTGGTGTTTTGGCGTCTTCTGGAGACAAGGTCTTGTTTATGGATGCTGATTTATCGACACCACTTGTAGAAATACCAAAAATATTAAAAAAGCTGGAAGGAGCGGATATTGTAATTGGTTCGAGGGGAAAGTCGGATGCACCATTTGGAAGGCAAGTCGCCTCCTTTATTTTTGATCAGATTAAATACACGATGGTAGGACTGAGACGGTTCCGCGATACACAGTGTGGATTCAAAGCGTTTCGAGGTGAGATTGCCAGAAAACTCTTTGTTAAAAGTCAGGTTGATCGTTTTATGTTTGATGTCGAAATTCTATATCTGGCAGAAAAATTAAAATTCAAGATTATAGAATTACATGTTGACTGGTCAGATGTCCCTGATAGCAGAGTGCGTTTTTGGGAAGGTGTTATCAATATGTTTCGCGATCTCTGGCGCATTCGCCAACTGCACAAATGAAAAAACAAATATTAATAGGAGGAATTATTTTAATAATTTCTGCTTTATTGCGTTTTCTCAATCTAAACGCATGGCCAATATTTGCAGACGAAGCCATCTATGTCCGCTGGGCTCAAGTTATGAAAGCCGAATCTACCTTGCGCTTTTTGCCATTATCCGATGGCAAGCAGCCACTCTACATGTGGGTCATGATTCCATTTCTCAAAGTATTTCCCGATCCTTTGATAGCAGGACGAGTACTATCAGGATTAAGTGGTGTGTTGGGAGTAGTGGGGGTAGGTTTACTTGCATATTTATTAAGTAAAAATATAAATCAAGCATTAGTTGCATCTGGAATTTATGCAGTAATCCCATTTAGTGTTTTATTTTCTAGAATGGCATTGGTTGATTCAATGCTGGTTATGTTTATTATCTGGGGACTGGCGTTATTTATAATAGGTATTGAATACAAGAGATGGGATTTTTCAATGCTAACAGGCTTTGCCTTTGGATTTGCCTGGCTGACAAAGTCGCCTGCCATATTTTCTCTTATCCTGTTACCCAGCATTTTCTTTTTGTATAAATGGCAGTGGAAAAATTTGGGGTATTTAGCGACTGTTTGGGCAATTGCTTTTGGAATGTACAATATTTTGCGACTAGGACCGGAATTTCATATGATCGCTTTGCGCAATCTTGATTATGTCTGGCCGCTGACTGAAATTATCAAGCATCCACTCGATCCGCTTAAGCCTCATATGATAGATGCTTGGAATTTCTTTTGGTATTTGATGACTCCGGTGGGTATGGTTTTGTCGTTAGTCGGTATCAAGAAAAATAAGATCATAGCACTCTGGTGGCTAGTACCAATATTTATTCAGGCGTTGATTGCAAAGGGCTTTACTGCACGATACTTATTGTTTACTTTACCTTTCGCAGTTATATTGATAAATAAATATAATAAAATTTTGCTGACTCTTATTATTGTTCCGGCACTAATTATTGATGGATTGATTATATTCCAACCGGAATCGGTGCCGTTGCCACGCAATGAACGGGCAGGATATCTAGAGGAATGGACTGCTGGTCAGGGAATCAAAGAGGTTTCAAAACAAATAATTCAAATGAGTAAGGAAGGATCTGTGTTGGTAGGAAGCGAAGGATTTTTTGGAACTCCGTTTAGTGCCCTGGAAATGTATCTTAACAAAGTTCCCAATGTCAGAGTAATTGGAGTAGGAGTTTGGATAGATTCGGTGTCGGATAAGTTGACAAATTCTTTGGTGGACAACCAAGTAGTTTTGGTTGTCAATTCAGACCGTCTGCACATAGACGATTATGGTAAGCACAATCTGACACTTCTGGCCAGTTATCCAAAGGCGATAAAGCCAAATGGAATACAAAATAGATTGTTGTTTTTTAAAGTCAATGCCAAATGAAAAAGATATTTATAATATTAATAATACTGGCAATACCCGCTGTGGCTTGGCTAATGCAGCCTGGATATTTTCCGATGCATGATGATTTGCAGGCCATGCGCCAGCTTCAGATGACCAAATGTTTTGAAGATGGACAAATTCCCTGCCGTTGGGTGCCGGACATGGGTTACTCTTATGGTTATCCTCTATTTAATTTCTATCCACCGCTACCGTATTACCTCGGCCAGATATTTCATACCATGGGATTTTCATATATTGATATTGTCAAGATTTTGGGCGTAATTGTACTTTTGGCATCTGTCGTTACTATATATCTATTGGCTTCTGAATTTTTTGGTTCTCTGGGTGGAGCTTTATCCTCAATGCTTTATCTTTATGCACCGTATCATTCGGTAGATTTTTATGTCAGAGCTGCAGTCAATGAATCTTGGGCTCTAGTCTGGTTTCCTCTAATTTATTGGACTACATACAAGTTGATAGAATCTTCAAGATTCAAATGGGTTCCATTGGTGTCATTGTCTGTGGCAGCGCTTATGCTATCACATAATCCAATGTTAATGATTTTTGTTCCTACATATCTGTCCTGGATAGTATTTTGGTGGTGGAAATTTAAGTCGCTTCAATCATTTAAGAATTTATCTTTGGCTGCGGTATGGGCATTTGGCTTGGCTGCTTTCTTCACACTACCGGTTGTTTTTGAACAGCAATATGTATCCATTTGGACTCTGACCTCGGGTTATTTCAACTATTTGGCTCATTTTTTGGATGTAAAGCAAATGTTTCTAAATATCAATTGGGGCTATGGTTCGTCGGAGCTAGGACCCGTCGATTCCATGAGCTTTGCTATTGGCTACATGCAATGGATTATCCCGGCAATTATCTTAGTCGCCTTGCCTTTTTCAAAAAAATTAAAGAAATATTGGGCTTTGATTCTATTTTCTATTTTTTATTTTCTAATATCTTTATTCCTGACTCATTCGAAGTCCACACCTCTCTGGCAATTTATAAAGCCATTGGAAATTTTGCAATTTCCCTGGCGCTTTCTTACTTTGGTTATCTTTTTCGCATCATTTATCTCTGGTGTCTTAAAACCAAAACCACTTCTACTCTCCTGCTCTCTTGCTCTTATACTCTTACTAAATGCCAACTATTTTCGCCCACGCGAATGGTGGCCAAATTATACCGATTACGACCGCTTTACGGGTAAAAACTGGCAGCTCATGTTGACATCGGCTATTTTTGATTATCTTCCCGTTTGGGCGTATCGTCCGCCGGCTAATGGTCCTACAGACAATTTGGAGTTTTTGTCTGCACAGGGAAGTTTTACCACTTTAGAAAAAAAGTCTAATAGACAAAAATATGAAGTAGAGATAACAAAACCCGGTTCTTTAATCATTCAAACTTATTATTTTCCGGGTTGGAAAGTCTGGGTAGATGGCAAATTGGCCGAAACAAAACCCCTCTCTGATCCTCTCCGCCTCGGCCGCATTATTTTTGATGTTTCTTCTGGTCAACATCAGATATTAGTAAAATTTACCGATACCCCAATTAGAACAATCGGAAACATATTGTCTTTGTTATCTTGGCTAGGTATTGGTTTTTATTTTGTTAGAATAAAGCATGAATGATCTAGCAACGGTTAAATCAAGAGCGGTGAGGGGAATGGTGACGTTGACCGGAGGGGGAGTAATTTTGACTCTGATTTCGGGAATTGGAGTACTTTTGCTGACGACATACCTCGGTCCCAAAGAATTTGGATTATATGGATTGGTAATGAGTATTATTGTAATTCTTGGATATTTTTCTGATATTGGGCTGGCAGCATCTCTTATTCAAAAGAAAGAAGCCCCCACGACCTCTGATCTTCGTACTACTTTTACTATTCAGCAAGGCTTAGTTCTATCTTTAGTGTCTATCACAGCTTTATTATCTCCATTGATAAAAAATTATTATAACTTGGGGGATTCGGAATTTTGGTTGTTAATAGCTTTACTGATCAGTTTTATATTATCATCATTAAAATCAATCCCTTCTGTCATGCTCGAGCGCGAATTGCGTTTTGACAAAATTATGTTGGTGCGGATTGTTGAGACCCTGATATTTAATATCACGGCGGTAGGGATGGCCATTTCCGGCTTTGGTGTGGCGTCATACATTCCCGCAGTCTTAGGTCAAGGAATAATAGGTTTAATATTGTTATATATTTTCAAACCCTGGTCAATTGGGCTGGCTTTTTCCAAAGAAAGTCTAAAAAAATTGCTCAAGTTTGGTGTTCCATATCAGACAAATTCATTATTAGCTGTGGTCAAAGACCAGTTTATGAATTTGTTTTTGTGGAAAATTATTGGAGCCTCCGGAATGGGATATCTTAGCTGGGGAATTTATTATAGCCAGCAACCACAGAGACTGATAATGGACAACGCGTCTCGGGTAGCCTTCCCTGCATTATCCCGTATGCAAGATCATCTTCAGGAGTTTGCCAGATCTACCGAGAGGCTTTTGATGTTTGTCTGCTTGGTCATCTTTCCCATGGTTATCGGCATCGGACTGGCCTGGTCGCATCTGGCATATTTAGTTCCAAAATGGTTTAAGTGGCAACCAGCCCTGGTTCCTCTATATATTGCCTGTTTTGGTGCGATTATGTCATGTGTTTCTACTCCAGTCATGGGTATTCTTTATGCCTTAGGAAAAGCAAAAATAAATACCGGACTTATGATAATGTGGCTGGTACTTGAATGGTTATTAAAGCCTGTCTTGGCCGTTAAATTTGGATTTATGGGTGTGGCTTACGCAGTGGGAATTATATCTATCTTCTCAATTGTTCCACTTTTGGTTGCCAAAAAAATAATTGGATTTAGCTTGGTTCGGAGTTTGTTGACGGCTAGCGCTTCTGCAGGCTTAATGTTGGTAGTGGGTTTGTTGGTACATAGTTTTGGCATAGTGGTGACCCTTGTCATGTCGTCAATGGGATATATCATAGGAGTAATGGCATTTGGTGGTAAAGAATTGTTATTAGACGTCAAGCCCTTTTATGATCACTTTCGCAAAAAATTATAGACATTGGATCCTGATTGTAATTGGAACAATATTTTGGTCTCTGACTATGGTTAAAAGTGGCTTAGTTTATGACTATGGTATGGGGTTCTGGGGATCAAATGGTCATGACGGAGTATGGCATGTGGCTTTGGCCAGCAGTTTAGCAAGGGGCAGCCTGGAATTGCCGATTATGGCAGGGGAGCAAATTACAAATTATCATTTGGGATTTGATTTGACATTGGCTGGAATACATACTCTCACCAGAATTCCCATAGTAAATTTATACTTTCAAATTTTACCCCCACTTTTTGCAATTGCCATTGGCTGGCTTGTTTATAAGCTGACAAATAATCTCTGGAGTGTATTTTTCACCTATTTTGGTGGAAGTCTTGGATGGGTATTTGGTGGAGGCGAATCTATGTTTTGGGCACAGCAATCAATGTCTACCCTCATTAATCCCCCATTTGCCCTATCATTAATATTGCTTCTTACAGGTCTGTTATTAATCAAAAACAAAAAATATTGGTGGGCAGGACTTGTATTTGCCGTTCTTCCTCATATCAAAATTTATGCAGGTTTATTAGCCTTCGGGGGTTTATTGGTTGTTGGTCTTAAAGACCGAAATTTATATAAGACTTTAATTTTGAGTTTAATAATTTATCTTGTGACTAATTACCAGCTCCTGACGACTAGCTCCTCTCTGGTGGTCTGGCGACCAGGTTGGTTTCTCGAAACCATGATGGCTCTTTCCGACCGCTTTAATTGGCCAAAGTTTTATGAAGCCATGATCAATTACCGGGCAGCAGGTAATTATCCAAAAGCAATTCTGGCCTATTGTGTGGCATTGGCTATATTTGTCATTGGTAACATGGGCACAAGAATAATTGGATTATTTCATACAAAGAGTTGGTTTTATACCAGCGTCATTGGCGCGGGATTGATATTACCTATGTTCTTTGTCCAATCGGGAACTGCCTGGAATACTATTCAGTTTTTCTATTATTCTTTATTTTTTATGGGGATTTTAGCAGGTATAAGCATCCAAGGATTTCCTAAGTTACTTAAGATACTTATAGTCATTTTGACTATTCCCACAGCTATTCAGACTTTGCCACATTATTTACCCTCCCGCCCTCCGGCAAAAATCTCAATTGAGGAACTAGATGCTTTGAAGTTTTTGTCTACCCAGCCTGCAGGAGTAGTATTGTCTTATCCAGCTATTGTCAAAGACACAGAGGCTCCAAGACCACTCTATGAATATGAATCCACGGCCTATGTCTCAGCCTTTTCAGGTCATCCAGGATTCTTGGAAGATGAAGTCAATCTAAATATCATGGGTTATGATTGGCAAGCGCGTCGTAAAACGATAGACGGATTTTGGAAACAACCCAATGTCAATTTCTTGATAGACAAGAACATAACGTATGTGTATTTAATCAAAAAAATAGGAACGATTTCAATTGATATGTCAAATATTTTTGAAAACTCCGAGATCGCGATTTATAGAGTCAAATAGTATAAAATAGAAGGAAGTATGCTATCTGTTGTAATTGTAGCCTGGAATGAGGAGAAAAATCTACCTAGAGTAGTGGCATCTGTCAAGGATTTTGCAGATGAAATAGTGGTAGTGGTAGACAAGGCAAGTACAGATAAGACTGCTCAAATCGCCAAGAAACTCGAATGTAAGGTTTATTATCATGAACACACAGGAATTGTCGAGCCAATCCGTGCGTTTGCAATTGCCAAAGCTAAGGGTGAGTGGATTTTGCTTCTGGATGCAGATGAGGAGGTATTGCAAGATTTAGCAGAAAAAATAAAGGAGACGATCGTAGGGGGTGTAGACTTTGTTAGAATCCCCCGTAAAAATTTGATTTTTGGCAAATGGATTAAAAGCGATCATTGGTGGCCTGATTATGTCTACCGGCTTTTCAAAAAAGACGCCTTGACCTGGGACAATGCAATTCATAGTGTTCCTTTTACCCGCGGAAAAGGCTTGGATTTGGAGGCAAAAGAGCAATTTTCTATTATTCACCATCACTACAATTCGATATTCGAGTATGTAGATAAGATAAATAGATATACCGATCATCAAAAAAGTATTGTCTTGGAAAAAGGCTATAGATTCACGAAAGTGGATTTAATTTCAAAACCTATAGAAGAATTTATCAGACAATATTTTGTCAGACACGGATATAGAGACGGTATTCATGGACTCGCTTTGAGCCTATTACAGGCATTTTCAGAATTAGTTTTGTATCTCAAGCTCTGGCAAGATGGTGGGTTTTTACCGGAGAATTTAGAACCAGAATCAATTGATAAAATGATAAATGACAAAATGATTGAATATAAGTGGTGGGCATATCAAGCAAAAATAGATGAGTCAAACATATTTGGAAAACTATGGTTCAAATTAGCCAGAAAATTAGGCGTATGAAAGTACTTACAGTGGTGCTATCTTACAACAGTAAGAAATATATTGGCGAATGTCTTGTGAGCTTGCAAAAAATAAATACAGATATTTTGGTTATTGACGGGGGATCAACGGATGGGTCTCAGGATTATATAAAGGGGTTCCCCTTCACGCTTGAAGGGGGATCCCTTTTGAGTTTAATTGAGACGAATAAAAATATGGGTTACGCTGGCGGAAATAATGTGGGTCTAAATTATGCATTAGAACATAATTATGATTTTGTCTGGATAGTAAATCCGGATATCGTAGTCGATCCGCGGGCATTGGACGAAGCACTTAAAGTAATGACAAAAGACAAGTTGACTGCTGTCGTGGCATCAAAAGTCTATTTCGCCCCAGGATTTGAATTTCACAAAAACCGTTATACCAAAAAAGAAATAGGTAAAGTGATTTGGTATGCCGGAGGTGATAATGACTGGAACAATGTCTTTGCTGTGCATACAGGTATGAACGAGGTAGATAAAGGTCAGTTTGACAAGGAGCGGGAAGTTGGTCATGCAACCGGTTCTTCAATGCTGATTAGATGTGAGACACTAAAAACGGTTGGAGTTATAGATGAGAAATATTTTTTGTACTATGAGGAAAACGATTTGTGTCAGTGCATTAGAAAAGCTCATTTTAAACTAATGTATGCACCAAAAAGTGTAGTCTGGCACAAAGTCGGTCAGGCAGCAGGAATCGGATCACCGTTGGCGGATTATTATATCGCTCGTAATCGGATGTATTTTGGTATGAGATGGGCACCTTTCAAAACTAAGCTTTCATTAGTCAAAGAATCTCTGAAATTATTATTATTCGGCCGGACTTGGCAAAAAATTGGAATAAGAGATTTTTATTTGGGAAAATTTGGGAAAGGATCATATGCTTAGCGCAATTGTCATCACTTTGAATGAAGAAACAATGATAGAGGATTGCCTAATCTCACTTAAATTTGCAGATGAAATAATTGTTGTTGATACCGGCAATACTGATAAGACCAATATTATATCCAAGGGTTTCAAAGCAAAAATAGTTAAGTCTCAGCCTGGTTCTGGTTACAACAACTTTAGAAACGATGGCTTAAAGTCTGCTAAGGGGGACTGGATATTGTATGTTGACGCTGACGAACGAGTAACTCCATTACTCGCACAGGAAATTGAGCAGATAATTTGTACAGATAGTTTATTTTCGGCATATAGACTTCCCCGTCGAAATTTTTATTTGGGAAAAGAAATGAAATTTGGTGGTTGGGGAAACGACAAAGTTGTACGACTTTACAAAAAGGAAAAATTACGGGGGTATGAACATGCTTTACACGAACAACCTATGGTAGAAGGTGAAATTGGAGATTTGGAAAATTCATTGGTGCACTTCTCTCACCGCGATTTGGAATCCATGTTGGAGAAAACTTTATTATTTACTGGTTACGAATCAGATCTTAGGCTAAAGTCAAATCATCCAGCTGTCGTATCTTGGAGATTATGTAGAGTAATGTTGACAGAATTTTGGCACAGATTTATAAAACTCCAAGCTTGGAGAGATGGGGTAGAGGGCATAATTGACGGAATATTTCAGGTATTTAATATGTTTGTTATTTATGCCAGATTATGGGAAGCACAAATCGCAAAGCGTTAATTTATGATCCCTATTGGGATTCTCTGGGCGGTGGGGAAAAATATATGGCAACTATTGCCAAGGTCTTGGCTGATAGTAATTTTGCTGTAGACATATATTGGCCTACCAATATCTCACAGAGTATAATAGACCGTTTCGGTATAGATCTAACCAGTTGTCACTTTGTATCCAAATATTCCACACACGAATATGACTTAGTGTTTTGGAATTCCGATGGCAGTTTACCAATTTCACTCGCTAAAAAAACATTTATTAATTTGCAATATCCACACCATGGAGTTTCGGGTCACAATCTCAAAAATATAATCAAATCAAAATTTTATACTTTTCTCGCCAATTCAAAATTTACAAAATCGGTTATTGACCTAGAATATTGGGTCGAAAGTAGGGTGTTATATCCACCTATCAGAACCAATGACTTTAAAATAGGACCCAAGTTTAAGCAAATTATTTACGTAGGTAGGTTTTCTAATCTCGCTCAGATTAAAGGTCATGAGATATTAATTCAATCTTTTAAAAATATTTACAAGCAGATCCCGGAATGGAAGCTGATATTAGCTGGGAATACCAATATTGGAACTACAGATGGGAGTTTTGCAAAATTGAAAAGCTTAGCTGCCGATCTGCCTGTGGAATTTGTGATAAATCCGGATCTTGCCGATCTAAAGAAGCTTTATTCGCGGGCTAGTATTTTTTGGTCAGCGAGCGGTTACGGGATAGATCAAAGACTTCACCCAGAGAAAGTAGAACATTTTGGTATGACGGTGGTCGAAGCCATGTCAGCAGGATGTGTCCCTATGATTGTCAAATTGGGTGGGCACCCCGAAATAGTCACCCATGGTGAAGATGGATTTTTGTGGGATGAACCAAGTGTTCTTGAAAAGCAAACTCTAGAATTAATATTTGATACCCAAAAAATGTCATATTTGTCTAAGCTTGCCCAAAATAAAGCCTCCGTGTTTGATGAAGATAAATTTAAGGTAAAATTATTGGAACTAATATGATATTTATAATATTGGGAATTATCTTGCGTTTTGTACTTATGCCTATCGCCTATCATCCTGATGTTCGGGCCATGGGAATGGGGGGCTATCTAATTTCTCAAAAAAATCAGGTAACCCAGTTTTATGATTACCTGAGTAGACAACCACGTGATGATAGGTGGGTCGAGATATTTACCGATGGCTTGTTTATATATCCACCACTAGCTTATTGGGTTCACGGTCTATTTATGAGTCTAACTTCACCAGTTTATCCATTTACCACACTAGTAGCCTTATTAAATGAAGCAGAAATTGCCAAACAAATGCCATCATGGAACTACCTATTATTTATGTTGAAAGCTCCCTATTTGATTCTTGAGGCAGTCTTGGTATTTGCAATATACAAACTGTCGGATTCAAAATATAAAAAATCAATCTTGATTTTCTGTGCCCTGAATCCTGTAATTCTATACTCCGCGTATGCCATGGGACAATTTGATATTTTGATAGGCTATTTAGTGGCCATTGCTGCATTAGTTGCCCAGAGGTCGTCATATTTTTCGGCCGTCCTACTGGGAGTAGCCTCTGGGTTTAAACCGTTCCCTTTATTTTTGTTACCAATACTGGGGAAAAATTTAAAAGAAAAAATAATTTCAATATTGGCAGGTCTTGCTACTTATGGACTAATTATTAGCCCCTATTTAAGATCTATCGCTTTCAAGCACTATGCACTTCTTGCCAGTCAGACTGATAAATTGGACTATGCCAAAATATTGGTTTCCGGTTCACAATACATATCACTATTTTGGCTAGGTATTCTTTTGCTTTATTGGTGGAATTGGTACAAGCCACAACAATTGCTAACATGGGGCTGGTTTACAGCTATTTTATTACTATTTTATTCAGTTACCAATTGGCATCCCCAATGGTTTACTTGGGTGAGCATTCTTTTAATCATATTTATAGCTCAAAAAATAAAAACGAAATTTCCAATATTAGTTTTATTTTGTGTATCCACTGTTATACTTTTATCCTTTTACACTTTTATACCTGATAATATAATCTCGATATGCAGGGCAATATTTGCAGCAACGAGTGTTGTTACAGTGTTAAAAATGAGAGTATCATGACGACCTCTGTTGTCATCCCGGTTTACAACGGCAAAAAATATCTAGAAGACAATTTGCTATTTGTAAATAAACTTGATGTGGATGAGATAATACTTGTTGATGATACGTCGATTGACGGTTCGGCAGAATTTATAACCAAGAATTATCCTCAGGCAAAACTTATTAAACACGCCGCCAATTTGCGTTTTCCCATTTCGGTCAACGACGGATTCAAAAAAGCTACAGGTGACATTGTATTTTTGTTAAACCAGGACTTAAAACCCCAGAAAGATTTAGTAAAAAACACCCTAAAACATTTTAAAGATAAAAATGTTTTTGCAGTGACTTTTAATGAAGA
This sequence comes from Candidatus Amesbacteria bacterium, assembly GCA_016219445.1. Classification (GTDB taxonomy): domain Bacteria; phylum Patescibacteriota; class Microgenomatia; order CAZETR01; family Amesbacteraceae; genus JACRNA01. Next base: position 17,952 of record JACRNA010000030.1, on the reverse strand, counting down.
TGGTAGATCGTGGGCCGATGGCAGGTGGATCAATGGCATGTTGGAGTTTGCCAATGGTAGGCTGGATGACAAACTTCATGATTCACTCTGGCCATCTGGAGGGAGTAGTGCTATCAGACGCGATCTCTGGAACAAACTGGGAGGATTTGATCCCATATTTACACCCGGATATTTTGAAGATCTGGATTTGGGACTACGAGCTCACAAAGCCGGATACAAAATAATTTGGGATCCCAAGTGTAAGGTAGATCATTTGACTGAAGGGACCTTCCCAAAATCGTTTCCAGCTAAGAAACTTCAATATATTAAAGAGCGTAATTATTTACTTGCTGTATGGAAAAACATCGACGCCAAATTATGGCCAGCACACATCGTTAGTTTGATAAAAAGAAGTTTTAGACATCCAGGTTACTTGGTACCGATACTCTGGGCTTTATGGAAAAGATTAGCGTAATTTGTGTCAATTGGAATGTGGGGGAGTCTTTTACCCGTTGTATCAAGTCTGTTTTGGACACTAAATATCCAAATCTAGAATTAATTTTGATTGATAATAATTCTCACAAGCCTCCCAAAATACCCCAAGATCCCAAAGTAACTTATATTCAAAATAGCTCTAATATTGGTTTGCCGAGAGCCTGGAACCAAGGACTAAAAAAAGCTACAGGAGAATATTTACTAGTCTTAAATCCCGACACCAGATTGCCAAAAGATTTTTTCGAAGTGGAGCTGGCTCTCTTGAAAAGTGATCCAAAAATTGGTGTCGTGGGTCCAAAATTTGTTGATACAGACGGAACTCTTCAGGGCTCGGTATTTCCAGAGCCGAGCATTCTAAATACACTTCTTCATAAAAATAAATACACACCCGACTCAAAAATTCCTGTGGAAGTAAATTCTGTTTCGGGAGCGTGCTTGTTTTTTTCTAGGAAAACATTGGATGTTATCGGTCCGTTTACCGAGGAAGTATTTATGTTTTTTGAAGACATGGATTTTTGCAGAAGATTGAGACTGGTGGGATTAAAAAATATTTTTGATCCGAGAGTTGCCATTATTCATGGTCATGGTCAAAGTACAAAACAGACTTCGCCTGATAAATATAGAAATCTTTGGGAAATAATTATTTATCCAATCCGAAAATTATTAAATAAACCAAACACCTTGCCTTCAGCCCAGAGATACCGCACGGAAGCTGGTATTTGGTACAACGGCTGGCTCAAACAACTGATAATCGCTTTAATCCTTTGGACTTCCGAGAAGCTAAAACTCCTTAAGTAAAAGTGGCAAGACTTGGATATAAGAGTTGACAAGGTTCCATTTTCCCCAGACAGCCCAGGCGGGGATGCGGATGGCACAACCAAAGAGTAAAACAAGCTTTAGCAAAAACTGTTCAAGGGGGGAGTTATATTTTTTAAACCAATATAAATAACCTTTCATTTCGCCTAAGAAAGACGTGGATAATGTATTGCTTTGCCTTGCTAAGTGTACACTTTTGGCCTCCGGGTAATACCAGGTTTTGAATCCAAGTTTTGAAGATCTAAATTGAAGTTCGACTTCCTCACCATACATAAAGAAATTCTCATCAAATCCACTAGTTTTTTCATATACGTCACGCTTAAGCATCACAAATGCTCCCATCACCCAGTCGGCTTTTTGGGTTTTGGTAAATCTGGACAAATTACGGACATGGACGGAATCAATGAATTTACGGATTATTGGAAAATTATCTATAAAAACTTGAAACTGAAATATCCGTCGCAGCGTCGGGAAATAACCCCAAGATGGTTGGATCGATAAATCTTCGTTTAGAAGTTGACACCCCAAGACTTCATAATTTTGGGCGTAACACTTGGCCAAGGTATCAGGATAGACATAAGCATCACTATTGAGTAACAAAATCTTGTCACCTTTGGCCACTTTCATGCCGATATTATTATTTGTACCAAATCCATGAGGAGTCTTATTGTTGATGATTGTTACGCCCGGAAAACTAAATTTGTCTGATGGTGTGTTATTTACCAAAATTATTTCCAATTTAATATTTTGGGATGTCAATACACATTCTACACATTTCTTGGTAATTTCAGGTGTATTGTGGTTTATAATGATTACAGATAGCATATGCCTAAGAAACTTAGTCTTATTTTAGCACTTGGACTGGTATTAAGAATTGGATTTTTAACCATTAGTCCTCCAGAACTCTTTGGTGATGAGATAGATGTTGGTTACCAAGCATATTCTTTGTTAAAAACAGGACAAGATATATATAGGCAATTCTTGCCATTTTATATTCATTCTCTGGCCGAGTGGCGTGCGCCACTTCTCATGTACGCCACAGTCCCGACTATCGCGATTGCAGGACTCAACGAATATGGCGTCCGCCTACCAGAAGTAATTTTTGGAGTATTGGGGATAGCAATTTTGTTTTTATTGACCAAGAAATATTCGATTGCTTTTGCATTGGCCATACTTCCTTGGCATATCCACTATTCACGTGCCGCTTTTGAGGTTGTCCTGATGCTTGATCTGATAATGCTTGGCACACTTCTATTTTTAAAGCGACGTTTTGCACTTGGTTTTTTGATGTTTGCACTTTCGATGTATACATACAGCACTACACTCTTATTTGTCCCTTTGTGGATTGGTTACTTACTTATCAAAGAAAAAGTATTTCCGGTATTGCAGGGGCTATTTTTTGGTTTATTAATAGCTCCACTTTTATATTTTATATTTTTAGGACCTGCCCGAGACCGTTTTGGAATCTTGAGTCTTACAAACAACCGCGAAATCATTGACAAAGTATATACTCTCAGAAAGGAATCGACATCCACAATTGTAAAATTCTTTGTAAACAAACCATTTATGACGAGCGGAGAATGGTTTATGAATTATTTGCGTCCCTTTTCATCCGAATTTTTGTTTGTCCGAGGGGATCCTGTAATGAGACACAATATTCAGGTAATCGGTCAATTATTACCATTGACTGCACCATTTTTGTTACTGGGCTTATATATCTTAGCCAAAAAAAGACAATGGTTGTGGCTTGTCTGGTTGGTTTTGGCTCCCATTCCGGCATCACTGACTTCAGATGGTGGTTATCATGCCACCCGCCTATTTCTGATGGTTCCGCCACTTGCCGTCGCCATCGGCACCGGTTTATCTCAAATCAAAAATAAGTATCTACTTGTCACTTGCTACTTGTTACTTGTCACTCAACTAATATGGGTTGGTTACTATTATCTTAACCATTACTCCAAGCAATCCTGGCGCTGGTGGCATGTGGGTTACAAAAATATTATGACTCAGATTACGGCTATTTCAGACAATTATTCACGGGTATTTATAAACAATTCATATGAGCCAGCCCTGATGCGATTTCTATTTTGGACCAGATATGATCCGGCTAAATTCCACAAAAACTTTATGACCGATAAGCCACAGGAGAATATCGTTCCTGGTTATGACGGTTTTAGTTTAGACGGAAAATATATATTTGGCTCGTTTAATGGCAAAGAAAAGCTTTTTTTGCCAAATTCACTCTATTTGATTTCTCAAAGAGAAGATGTAGCCGGAGACTGGGATTGGCGCGAGTCTCCACCAGATAATATTGAACTTCTGGGTTCAAGCAGTAATCCCTATGGCCAAGCAATTTTTTATCTGGTGACTAAAAAATGACTCGAAAAATAATTACAATTTTGGTAGCGGTGATAATGTTCGTATGGAGGTTGTATCTATCGGTCAATGCCAAGCACGGTGACATGTACAACAATATTAGTTGGGGTAGGATGGCTTACAAGCTCGAGAGTTTGGCGGGATACTACGAATTGCCCAAAGAAGTTTGGTCCCACAGCCGTCCCAACCAGCCCCCGGGGAGTATTTTGCTTCACTTAGCATCAGAAAATATATTTAACTCAATTAATCAATTGATCAATTGGTCAAATGATCAATATAGCATCTTTCCCTCAAGATTGGTTTGGTGGTGGGAATTAAACGGAGAACTGCTTTCGATAAAAATATTTTCAATACTGGCTGATTTTGCTATTGCATTTCTATTGTTTAAAGCTGGCGGAAAAGGGATGGCATTGATTTACTTGGTCAGTCCACCGATGTGGTACAACTCCAGCTATTGGGGTCAAACTGATCCGGTTGTGGCGGCATTATCACTTTGGTCGCTCTATTTATTAATTAACGGCAAGTTGGCCAGATCGGTGGTTTTGTTGGGGCTGAGCCTAATTACCAAGGCCTCTTGGGCGCCTTTATTGCTATTTTATATTATTTATTTTGTAAAAAATTATTCAACAAAGATTTTATATTTAGTTTTGATTCCGTTAACAGCTATTTTAATTGCTTGGCCGTTTCATCCTCAAATAGATATAATTTATTGGCTATATGATTTGTTTGTGACCAGAATCTTACCTGGTGAAACTGCACTGGCTACAGTTGGGGCCCTTAATCTGCATCATCTAATCTGGGGTCAGATGGTCAACCATTGGTTTTCAGCTGTTCTAGCTATCCTAATCTTGGTTCCGTTAATTTTGTATATGGCATTTAATTTGGTTCGTAAATCTAACCCAATAAATTTTGTTTATTGGTCGGCCGTTTTATTTTGGGCATTCTTTTTGTTTAACACCAAGATGCATGAGCGCTATCTCTATCCTGTCATTCCACTCCTCTCGTTTTTATTAGTATTTAAGCCAACAATAAAGTTATTGATAATATATGCTTTGATTTTTTTGGTGTTTTTGTTCAACATGTATTACATGTGGTATGCTCCCACTATTCCTTGGTTGATTGGCCTATATACCCCAGGTGTCCTAAGCTTTGTAAGTTTGGTCAATATTATTTTGTTTCTAGTCTTTTTTAGGCTAAAATCAAGCTATGTCAAAGACTAAGTTCCTTGTTTTGGGATTTATGGTTTTAGGTTTGGTGCTTCGGGTGACGTGGCTTGCCAAATATCCGGCTGGATTTACACCAGACGAAGCAGCTTTTGGTTACAATGCCTACTCAATTCTACAGACAGGTAAAGATGAGTGGGGTACTTCATGGTGGCAATTGTTTTTTACCAATATGCGGTCTTTCGGAGACTATAAGCTTCCTCTTTATACATTTTTGACTATTCCCGGTATCAAAATATTTGGTTTAAATGAATTTTCCACCCGCCTGCCAAATGCCATTATTGGTACCTTGGCTATTGGAGCAATTTATCTATTAACGAAGCGGTTATCCGCGGCTGTTATTCTAACACTGTCCCCTTGGGCCATTAGTATGTCAAGAGGTGCTTTTGAAGCCAATCTGGCTACTTTGTTTTTACCCCTTGGCATCTATTTGTTTTTGAAAAACAAATATTGGCTCTCGGTTCTTGTTTTTGCTTTAGGCTTTTATTCCTATCATTCAGCCAGATTGGTGACACCATTGGTAATAATATCTTTAATAATATATAAAAAAGTAAACAAAGGAATGTTGTTTCCAGGTATATTATTGGGCATTTTACTGATACCGGGATTAATGTCAATGGTATCAAGAGGAAGTGCCAGGACAGCCGATGTCAGCATTATTAGTCCCACAGGAGGCTGGGGAGCTGTAGCTGACAGACGTTTTGAAGCCATTGTGGTGGGGTTACCAGATGCAGTTAGTAGATTTTTTTCCAACAAGCCAATATATGTGGTCTCGGCTTTTGTCAAAAACTATTTGTCATATTGGTCCCCGCAATTTTGGTTTACCAATGGGGCGGGGGAAGCGACCTATGGCATGATCACAGGACGTGGGACTTTCTATTACATCGAAATTATTTTTCTAATAGGATTTGTAATCTTGCTAATCCATAAACCCAAGAAAGAATATTTATTTATTTTACTCTTAGCTGCTCTTGGTTTTGTGCCTGCAGCCTTGTCAAAGGGACCAGGATATGCAACCAACCGAGCCGTTATAGCTCTACCGTTTCTCGTTGTCATGTTGTCATTTGGCGCAGAATTTATTCTAAAAAAGAAGTCAATCATTATCCTACTTTCCATTATCTATTTTCTATCCACTCTATTTTTCATAGAGGATTATCTCTATCACGCCCCCAAAAATAGTGCCAGATCCATGAACTATGGATGGATCGATCTGATGCCAAGACTTATGCCTATTGCCGACAGATTTCCCAATGTCCGTTTTAGCAGGTCTCTTTCTGAGCCTCATATATTTGTAGCCTTTTACAACAAGATAGATCCGGTTATTTATCAAAAAGAATCCCAATCCTGGTTGGAATTTGAAGAGAAAGGCTTGAAATTTCTGGATCAATATGACGGCTATTATTTGGACAAATACCGCTTTGGTGATTTGAAGTACTCAGAGAAAGTAAATGAGCCAACATTGTATATTGGACGTCCAAACGAATTTCCAGATGACACTAGTCACTATATCAAGGTATTTTATCCGGATGGGACACCTGACATGATGGTCGCGGAAAAACAGCCATGAAGAAATATATCTTAATCTTTACTTTGCTCTTGATCCCGACATTTGGATTGATGCTTCGCTCTGGCATCTATACAATGCATGATTTTCATGTCTTTCGTCAGCAACAATTTGAAAAATGTCTAATACAGACCCAGAGCTTTCCTTGCCGTTGGTTCCCTGACGCTGGTCTCGGATATGGAGAGCCGGTCTTTAATTTTTATGGTCAATTTCCTTATTGGATAGGGGGGATATTTAGAATTATGAAGTTGTCGGTTTTAGATTCAGTTAAAGCCAATTTTATTTTGACAATTCTTGCTTCATCGATAGCGATGTATTTTCTGGCACGAAAATTCTGGTCAAATACCGGATCTCTTGTCTCGGCTCTATTCTATGCCTATGCACCATACCGTGCAGTCGACGTCTGGGTGCGTGGGGCTTTACCTGAATCACTGGCTTTTGTCTTTTTCCCTCTGATACTTTTATTTATCAAAGAATTTATAATTACAAATAAGAATAAATATTTATTTTGGCTAATATTATCACTAGCTAGTCTGACACTGACACACAATTTATCACTTTTTATTTTTATTCCGTTTGGAATAATTTGGGGGGTGTATTGGTGGCTTCGATCGACTAAATCTATTCATATTATTTACGACTTGATTAGCGCTGGTTTGGCCAGTATTTTGCTTTCTGCATTTTATTTATTACCGGTATTATTTGAAAGCAGTCTAGTAACACTAAATCAGACAACTTCCGGTTATTATGATTTTCATATCCATTATGCGACACTCAAGCAATTATTTTTGTCCACCTTTTGGGGATTTGGAGGATCCACTTGGGGACCAAACGACACCATGAGCTTTGCTGTGGGTCAAATGCACTGGATATTGGCAGTTGTATTAGTCATATATGTATTGATAAAAAAGAGAAATAAAGAAGTTTTATTTTTTGTGTTTCTTGGTTTTCTGGCTATTTTTTTAACACACGGAAAATCTGATCTAATTTGGAATATTGTCAAGCCTATGGCTTATATCCAATTTCCCTGGCGTTTTCTGACCATGTCTACGTTATTTTTGTCGCTTGCAACGGGAGCAATAACAAAATTAATTCCAAAATGGGTTTGGACAATATTGCTGGTAGCGGGACTACTATTTTATAGTGGAAACTTTCGTCCGGATATTTGGAGAAATATTACAGACACAGAACAATTTGGCGGAAGATTGTGGGACGAGCAGAGGAGCTCTGCTTTGTCCGACTTTTGGCCAAAGTCGGCCAAGCTTCCAAATTCATTTGCGCCAAACTCGCCAGAAGTAATATTGGAAACCGATAGTTACCAAAAAATCCGCTATCCGACAGTCTATTTTCCGGGGTGGATAGCCCGCTCAAACAATCAATTACTTCCGGTATTTTCGAGTGGAGATTTGGGATTGGTGACCGTCCGTGCACCATTAAAATCAAATATAAAATTATCTTTTGAAGATACTCCAGTCAGAAAGATTGGTAACATTGTCAGTCTTATTACGTTATTGAGTTTAATAATTTGGATATGGAAAAAATCCTAGTTATATTAATTTTATTCATCGGCATTATTTGGCGACTGCCTTATTTTGCACCAACAAGCTTAAATTGGGATGAAGTTTCCCTCGGATACAATGCTTATTCGATATCCAGAACAGGTGCCGATGAATGGGGGACAAAGCTTCCTACCATATTTCGAGGATTCGGAGATTACAAGCTTCCTGTTTATGTTTATATGACCACACTCTGGCCACTTAACCCTCGTGTTACATCAATTATTGCTGGATCGCTGACAATGCTTATTTCATATTTATTGGCAAGAAAATTATTTGGAAAACAAGCTGGTCTTGTTACTTTGTCACTTGTAGCTTTGTCCCCTTGGACAGTCATGCTTTCCAGATTAGCACTCGAGGCCAATCTAGCCATTTTGTTTATATCCCTGGGAATGCTCTGTCTGGTTTCCAGGAAATATCTTTGGTCAATCTTGTTTTTTGGAATCTCGGTCTGGACTTACAATAGTGCTCGTATATTCGTACCATTGTTTTTAGTTGGCAATTGGTTGGTTTACCGATTTAAATTAGACAAAAAGACTTTAGTTCTTGTTGGTTTGTTATTTTTACCTATGTTGATTCAACTACTGAGTACTATTGGTCAGGCACGATATCAAAAATTATCACTTATAGATGATGGTGCAATAGCTAAGATTAATGAACTACAGACTTCACAATGGGGTGGTCGCTTGGTTTACAACAAAGCTACTTATTTTGTTGCCACCTTTGCCAAAAATTATATTTCTTATTTATTACCAAACTTTCTGTTTTTTAAAGGTGGCGATCACTATCAATTCAGCGTCCAAAATTACGGTTTACTGTATTTGGTTTGTGCCCCATTTTTTTATATTGGAATTTTGAATTTGATTAAAAATCATAAATTAAAAATTAAAAATTTATTGTTAATATGGTTATTACTTGCACCAATTGCTGGTAGCGTCACGCGTGATAGTCCCCATACGCTTCGTGCGGTCGTAATGCTTCCATTACCTATGATACTCACAGCATTGGGAATTGTATCTATATTAAAAAAATATTATTTAGTAATATTGCCGATATTTATATTATTTTCAATAAATTATCAACGAGCTTCTAACTCCTATCTCCTAAGCTATTCCTGGTCCTGGCAATATGGCTATAAAGAAATAGTTCAAATAATTAAAGAGAGCTATTCTAGATATGACAAGGTCGTATTTACAAAGAAATATGGTGAACCCCATGAATTTGTAGCTTTTTATTGGCCGTGGGATCCGGCAGATTTTACTAAAAGTAAGTCATGGGATTATCATGACGGCTGGTATTGGGTAAATGCACTTGGAAAAATTAAATTTATAAATGATTGGGAGATGAAGTCCTATGTCTACAAACCCAAGACTCTAATTATCGCCAGTCCGGAAAACGAACCTACCGGAACCGAAATCAAAAGAATTAATTTCCTCGACGGCAAACCCGCCTTTATAATTAAAGAATCATGATTGTTTTTATTGATGAATCTGGAATAGACAAAACATCAGGACATACAAGTGTGGTTTTTGTGTATCTGCAAATAAGGAATGCGGAAAGATTTAATAGCCAAGTGTTGGAAATTGAAAAGAAAATGGGGATTAATTATTTTCATTGGGCAGACGAGAGATGGGTGAATAGAAAAAAGTTCCTTAACAAAATATCTAAATTAGAATTCGAATTTAAATCATGTAAATTAATTAATCCTTCAAATATTTCCCAAAAATTTGAGACAATAATTCAATCTTTTGTAATAGAAAAGCACATAAATCACATCATCATTGATGGGAAAAAACCTAAATGGTATTCATCCAGAATAAAGGTTAATCTTAGAAAAAGAGGAGTATCAGTAAAAAAACTCAGAACGGGGAACGATAGGTCTTTTCCGGGATTAAGAGTAGCCGATGGATTAGCGGGATTAATGAGGTATTATTATGATAACCCGTCTATGGAAGAGACTTCAATCTTAGTTAAAAAGATTTTGAATGAAAAGTTGATATATGAGTCATCAATATAATAAAAAACCCCGGCTTGCGACCGGGGTCAGTCATCCAAGTAGATCACTCATTTGTGATCTCGGCCGACCTGAGCCTTTGTCCCTGGTAACTTGTTACTCTTTATTATATATGCTTTTATGAAAATGTCAAGATTGATAATTCTTGTTTTTATTACGATACTTGGTCTTATCCTTAGACTGTTTTACTTAGACTCTCGCCCCGTGGGATTTACCTGGGATGAAGCGGCTCTGGGGTACAACGCCTATTCACTTTTGAAAACCGGCAAAGATGAATATGGAAAAGTACTTCCGGTTGTCTTCAAATCGTTTGGTGATTACAAACCCGGATTATATATCTACTTTACCGTGCCAACGGTTAAGTTTTTTGGTTTAAATGAATTCGCCACGCGCTTGCCGTCGGCCATCCTTGGGACACTTTTGATTTTAGTAGTGTATCTTTTAACTAAGAATTTATATGCACCACTCTTACTTGCCATTAACCCTTGGGCAATTCACTTCTCCCGTGGCGCTTGGGAGGCAAACATTGCTTTATTTTTAACTACATTAGCAGTTTTGTTATTTATAAAAAGGCGCTATTTATATTCAAGTCTGTTTTTTGGTCTGACCTTCTGGACCTATCAGGGAGCCAAGATGTTTACACCGCTTTTAATACTAACCCTACTCATAATTTATAGACCAAATATCAAAAAACTAATCTTGCCAGTTCTATTAGGATTAGCAATGTTAATACCCTTAATATTAAATTTTGGCTCACAATCAGGAAGACTCAAAGTATTTAGTGTTTTTAGCTATTCTGGAGATCTTGTCAGGGGAATTACCCAGCGTTATCTAAACCACTTGTCTCCCAAATATTTATTTATGAGCGGGGATTGGTCCAATATCCGCCACAGTATTCCCTATTATGGATATTTTCATCTACCGGAGATAATCACCATATTGATGGGAATGATAATTCTTCTTAGAGCCAATAACCAAGCTGCTAAGCTGCTGATTGGCTGGTTACTGCTCGCAATCTTGCCTTCAGCGTTATCACGTGACATCGTCTCCGGTGTCCGCTCACTGCCCATGTTAATTCCTTTGGTAATAATGAGTGGGATCGGATTATCGAAACTTAAATTCTTCTACTCTCCAGCTCTTCTACTCTCGTTAATATTATTTGTCGATCTTTATTTCATTCACTCTCCCTTTTTTACGGCAAAGGACATGCTCTATCCATACAAAGAAGCACTTCAAATAATTGAACCGTATTTAAAAGACTACAATCGTGTAATATTTACCGACAAGCTTGGTCAACCTTATATTTATACCCTATTTTATTACAAGATTGATCCTATTCTATATCAATCTCAAAACAAATTTGTGGATAATGCAAATGGCGATGTGGGATATGTTCCTTCTTTTGAAAAATTTGTTTTTCAGAAAGTAGATTGGCGGACACAACGGGGAGACAGCTTGACAATTTTTGTCGGAGACAGCTTTGAGCTGCCCGAGCAAGATATGAATCCAGTTAATTTAGTTAGACTTGGGGAGGTTTATTATCCGAGTGGTTTGCACGCTCTGCGCATCGTGGCTCTAAAATGAAAAAATATATACCTATATTATTAATCCTATGTCTTGCGACTGTCCTGAGGATCTGGAATATCACCAGTAGTCCTTCGGGACTCAATGCTGACGAGGCGGCACTTGGCTACAATGCCTATTCTCTAATGTTGACGGGTCGTGATGAACATGGACACCCATGGCCAGTGAATCTCGAATCTTTTGGCGATTTCAAACCAGCAGGTTATGCCTATATCCTGATTCCCTTTATAAAAGTCTTCGGTTTTACTGAATTTGCCGTCCGCCTGCCCTCTGTAATCTTTGGGGTATTGGGGGTATTAGGAATTTATTTATTGACTAAAGAACTGATCAACTGGCAAACTGGTCAACTGGCGGCGCTACTGCTCGCAGTATCGCCCTGGCATCTTCATTTCTCCCGTGGTGCTTGGGAAGTCAATGTTTCAACGACTTTAATAGTTCTTGGCATGTGGTTATTGATCAAATGGTTAAAAGATCCAAAACTACATTATCTCCTAATCTCTAATCTCTATTTTCTAATCTCTATCTACACATATCAGTCCTCCCGAGTCATTGTCCCATTATTGGGACTGGGAATTTTTATCTTGTTTTTCAAAAACTTCAGAGTTAATTACAAACAATCTCTATTATCTGCGCTATTATTAGTATTATTACTACTTCCACTATCACTATCACTTATCACTACCGACGCCAAATCTCGTCTGTCCGGGGTAGGATTACTGGCTGACTCTGGACCGACCGAGCGAGCCAAGGAATTGCGTATTCAGCATGGAGATCTCAAATCAATTCCTTCCAAGCTCTTGCACAACCGTCCTGTCCAATATGGCCTACGATTTATCCAAAATTATTTGGACCATTTTGATGGAAATTTCTTATTTGTAAACGGTGATGTCATCGAGCGCAGTAAAGTTCCCGAAATGGGCCTCTTTTATCTGACCGATTTTATATTTATTATTATTGGAGCAATGTACTTAATTCGTAATTCATCATTCATAAATCGAATAATCTGGTTATGGCTTTTGGTTGCGCCAGTTGCCTCCGCCATGACCTTTCAGACCCCCCACGCCTTACGTGCCTTCAATATGGTTATTCCAATGATTATTATTATCTCTCTAGGGATGTATCAAGTTATAAAATATAAGAAATTATTTGTAGTTTTAATTGTTGCCATATATGCATTTCAAATTTCAGACTATTTATACAAGTATCATGTCCGATATCCCAAAGAATATCCAGCTGCCTGGGAATATGGTTTTAAAGAATTGGTGGCCTACACAGAAAGTGTAAAGGATAAATATCCGAAGATTTGGGTGACCGACAAATATGACCAACCCTATATTTTATTTTTGTTTTATTCCAAATACGATCCACGTAAATTTCAAGGCAATCACACCCTCTCATTTCGAGACAAATTCAATTTTTCCACCGTCCGCGATTATGACAAATATCATTTTGAATCTGCCCCCTGGGACAAAGTCCGCAACCAGCATTCAGCACTAATAGTTGCGGCTCCTGAGGATATTCCAGAATTGGGGGTAGATGTCATCAAAACCATTAATTTCCCAAACGGCCTGCCTGCGTTTAAAATAGTATCAAATTAAATTTATTATGCTATCTAAAAAAATATATTGTTATGTCGACGAAACAGGACAAGATACAAGTGGTAAAATATTTGTTGTTTCAGTAATAATTACTGCCGAATTGCAAGATAAATTATCTGAGGCGTTGACTAGGGTTGAGATTTCCAGTGGTAAGGGAAAGTTAAAATGGGGTAGATCAGGAATAAAACAAAAATTAGCATTTATTGGTGAGATATTTAATCAGAAAAATGTGAGCTTGCGCATTTGTTATTCCCATTATACTGATACGAGAGATTATAAGAGTTCAACTATTCTTACGATTGCTAAATCAATAAATACTTTACCTGATTATACTAAAAAAGTATTTAGTATTTATATAGACGGATTAAGTAAAAAAGATGAAAAATATTACGGTACTCAGATACGACATCTTGGAATACATACAAAAAAGGTTAAGGGTGTAAAAAAAGATGAAAATAATCCGATGATTAGGTTTGCCGATAGTTCATGTGGGTTTATTAGAGATGTTTTAGAAAATGAGAGCATCGAATATAAGACTATCTTTAATCGTGCTATCAAGAAGGGGGTTCTTTATGAGGTATAAAAACCCCCTCTTTCGAGGGGGGACAACCTATTCTCGACAAGTCGAAAAAACTCACCTGTACGATTAGCTTTTCGGTTGGATTTGATATAAGTATATCAGTAAATAAGAAATTATGCAAAGTATAAAGATATCAATAGACACTACTGGCAGAAAAATCAATGAAATTCAAAAAATATTCACTACCAAATTAGATACTAATATCGTCATTTACTTGAATATAAATAGTAAAATAGATAAATCATGATTAAAATTAAACTGTCTGTAGTCCTTGCTACCTACAATGAAGAGAGAAATATCGCCAGATGTTTGGATGCAGTTAAAGATTTTGCAGATGAAATAATAATTGTGGATGGCAAGTCCACAGACGATACTGTCAAAATCGCCAAAAAATATAAAGCCAAGATTATATTGGTCGACAATAATCCCACTCACTTTCATGCTCAGAAAAAGTTAGCCATAGATTCTGCCCGTGGCGAGTGGATTCTCCAACTGGATGCCGACGAATGCTTAACCCCTGAGTTGGTCAATGAAATTAAAGACCACCTCCGAGGTGGCCGATTGGACTCCGCGAAGGTGAATGGATATTGGATTCCGCGCAAAAACTATTTTTTGGGAAGATTTTTGGAAAAAGGCGGGCAATATCCTGATTACACCATGCGTTTATATAGAAATGGCAAAGGTAATTTGGAAGCACGTGACGTGCACGAGCAAGCAATTATCGAGGGAGAAGTAAGGTATCTGAAAAATCCCATGTTGCATTACGGCACACCGGACTTTGAAAATTATCTCGTCCGCAATAATAAGTATACCAGTTTGATGGCCGAGCAAATGCAGGAACAAAAAGAAAAATTAGGTCTAATACCAGCTCTTCACTATCTCTTTCTCAAGCCTTTATCAACATTTTTGATGATATATTTTCGCCACCGTGGCTATGTAGATGGCTTTCCGGGTTTTGTTTTTGCTCTCTTTTCAGGTCTTCGCTTTGCTATTGCTTACATCAAATATTGGCAAGTTACCAAGTATCCAGCTCATGATTAAAGTCGGCTTTGTTACCAAATCACTTACGGACGGCAATGCCCAGAGGGGAGTAGGTTTCTATGCCAAGCGCCTCCTGCCAAAGCTCAAAGAATATTCACATGAATATGGTATTGAAATTTGTGAAATTGAAAATTCATTGGAAATTGAAAATTGTAAATTGGAAATTGTCCACTACCCATATTTTGATTTGTTTTATCATACGCTTCCGTTGTTTAGAAAATCTAAAACTGTCGTGACCCTCCACGACGTCATTCCTCTGGAATTTCAGGAAGTTTACAAACAAGGCCTGAAGGCCAAACTGAATTTATTCTTGCAAGGCCTGGCCTTGCAAACTGTAGACGCTGTAATTACGGATTCGTTTTATTCACTCAAAAATATCCGAAAGTATTTAAACATTCCCCACGAAAAATTAAAGCTCGTTTATTTAGCTGCTGACGAAATATTCAAGCCCAAGAAAGTTACCAAAAAATACAATCTTCCCAAAGAGTTCGTTTTATATGTAGGTGATGTCAATTACAACAAAAATATTCCAGGTCTAATTGAAGCCTGCAAACTTGCCAAACTTTCACTAGTAATGGTTGGCCGCCAAGCCAAGGAAATCGAAACGATGGATTTGGATCATCCCGAGCTTTGTCATTTAAAATCCTTAGACTTAGTCTATCCTCTTAGACTGGGTTTCGTGTCCGATGAAGATCTGGTAGATATATATAATTTGGCATCAGTATATTGCCAAGCATCGTTTTCCGAAGGCTTTGGCTTAAATCCTCTAGAAGCTCTGGCTTGTGGGACGCCAGTTGCTTCCAGCAATCATGGATCACTTCCTGAAATACTGGGGGATAGCGCGGTCTATTTTGATCCATACGATGTAAAAGCTATGTCACAAGCTATAATTACTTCTATGAAACACAAATCACCCACTATGAATAATTTTACATGGGATAAAACAGCCAAAGAAACTTTAACGGTCTACAAATCACTATGTCCATAAAAACAATTTTCAAATATATACTCACTTGGCAAATGGCCATAATAATAATATCCGGCTTGGCCGGTTATTTTTTGCCACTGCGTGAGACATATTTGGGTGGCGCCACCCAGGCCTATGTGGAAAATCCTCTGCTTTATTCCCGGGCAAACTTTGACGGTAACCATTATTTGACTATTGCCAGGCGAGGTTATGGCTATGCCCAGCAAGCCTTTTTTCCTCTCTATCCAAATTTAATTCGATATTTTTCCAAATATATTCCACCAATTACCGCCAGTGTCACAATCAGTATCATTTGTTTTTCGGTGACCCTGATATATTTGGTCAAATTGGTCAGATTGGATGACCCCAATAACGTTGTTGCCAAATGGACAATTGTCAGCTTGTTGGTTTTTCCCACCAGCTTTTTCTTTGGCAGTGTCTATACCGAAAGCTTGTTTTTGATGCTGGTGATCCTGAGTTTTTATTGTGCCCGTACCAGATATTGGTGGCCGGCCGGTATCTTTGGGGCTCTGGCCAGTTATACCCGTTTTGTGGGCATCTTCTTATTACCGGCATTAATTTTTGAATGGTATGAAACTTCTAAAAACAAAAAAGATTTAATCCCAATACTCTTGATTCCAGTTGGACTATTGACATATATGAATTTTTTAGGAAAAACCACGGGTGATCCGTTGGCTTTTGTTCATGTCCAGAAATTATTCGGCCAAGGACGAAGCGAAAAATTAATTTTGCTTTATCAGGTTTTCTGGCGCTATATCAAGATGATCTTTACAGTGGATCTCAAAAATCCAATTTATCCAACCCTTGTTTTGGAGTTTGTCACAGGTCTTGCCTTCCTGTGGGCATCGATAACTGTAGCTATCAGGCAACGACGATCCTATGCTGTCTTTGCCGTCATGTCGTACCTTGTGCCCACACTCACAGGCAATCTAGTGTCTCTGCCTCGCTATATTCTGACAGCCTTTCCCTTTTATATTGGCTACGGACGGTTTCTTTCTCAAAACAAATACCGTCGTCAACTATTATTGACAGTCAGCTGTATACTCCTCGTCATTTATTTATCAATGTTTGTGAGAGGATATTGGGTTAGCTAAAGATATGTTGAAAAGCTCGGTAGTTTTTATTATGGGAAATATGTTGACCGCATTTGGTGGATTACTACTGACAATTGTTATGGCGAGACTTATGGGTCCATATGAATACGGAATATTTGGAACACTAATGGGTTTAATGTACTTTATGATTATTCCTGTGGGTGCATTAGATTTATTGATTACAAAATCGGTTTCTTCATTTGAAGACGAACATGTTTTTGGTAAAACAAAACATTTTCTCAAATATTTATTTAAAAAGACGCTTCCGATTTTTATTTTATTTTTAGTCATTTTATTGGTTTTCACACTTCCTCTTAGAAATTACCTCCATTTAGAGAGCACGACGAGTTTATTAATTTTGTGGTTAATTGTTTATTTATCTATACTGAGTACTATATTATCATCTTCCTTGAAAGGATTATTAAGTTTTACCCCCGTATCAGTTAATTTAGTTTTATCAATGATAGTTCGAATTATTTTTTCAATAATAATTACATATTCATTTTTTCGTTCCCACCTTGGTGGGATGATTGGAATTATTCTGTCCATATTATTTGGAGTTATTCTCTATATATTTCAATTACGGCAAGTGTGGAGATTTGAAGGCGATCTACCAAGTATAAAAGATTTAGGATTGAAGCGATTGGGATTATATGCGATTTTAATTTCAGGCGCGTTTACTGCAATGTATTCGTTGGATATGATTTTTGTACGGCATTATCTCGATAGTTATCAGTCTGGAATATATGCGTCTCTTTCTACCGCCGGTAAAATAATATTTTTTGCTATCTCACCCGTAGCTGCATTGGTACTTCCAATAGTGTCAAAAAAAGCAAATAAACCGAGTACCACCAGAAAAGATTTATTACTTTTGACTCCAATAATAATGCTTATTGGAATTTCTGGATCAGCAGCTTTCTTTTTATTTCCAAAATTGATTGTTACTACTATATTTAGTAACAAATTTGGTGATGCAGCGATATATCTACCACTATTTGGACTTGTAATGCTAGCCTATTCACTTTCCAATATTTTTGGGAGTTT